>JACPCG010000039.1 GCA_016179925.1 Candidatus Rokuibacteriota bacterium
GATGAAGGACGGGCCCCGTGTCGCAGACGACGACCCTCACGACGCCGGCGTCTTGAGCTTGAGCGCCCAGTCGATGTCTTCGCGCATGAAGCGCTCGAGTAGCTCAAGCCGATTCCGCCGAATGAACTCAGCGAGGGCCGTGCGGATGACATCCGCCTCGGAACCGAACCAGCCGGCCCGCACGTACGCCTCGACCTCGGCGGCCAGCTTGTCCGGGAGTTCGACCTGAACGGACTTCATGCGTCACCTCCCTTCTGAATCATCGGGGCGGTCCCCGTCCATCGCTGGTCGTGCTCGGGCCCGTAGCGGCCGGCGACTCATCATGGGGCGACGCCGACAGCCAGGCGGGACATCGCGCCTTCTCTCCCGCCATTATAGGGCGGCGAGCGTTGAGCTGACGGTTTTCGAGGGGTCACCCGCGCAGATCCGGGATGTATCGGGACGTGGACACGAGGAGAAGATCACCCGGTCAGGAACCGCCGGGCGGCGCGCACCGCCTGGCCGCGATGGTCCACGCGCGCTTTGTCCTGGGGCGGAAGCTCGGCGAACGTGCGCCCGAGCGGCGGGTAGACGAAGACCGGGTCGTAGCCGAAGCCGTGGGCCCCGCGCGGGGCCTCGGCGATGAGCCCTTCGACCACGCCCTCCGCCAGATGCTCGCGCCCCGTGGGATCGACGATCGCGACGACGCAGCGGAAGCGCGCCGTGCGCTTCTCTGTGGGGACGCCGCGGAGCGCCTCGAGGAGGCGCCTGCACCGGCCCGCGTCGTCGAGGCCCGGGCCCCCGTAGCGCGCCGAGCGCACGCCCGGCGCGCCGCCGAGGGCGTCCACCTCAATGCCGGAATCGTCGGCGAGCGCCCAGGCCCGCGCGACGCGCGCCGCCGCGCGCGCCTTCAGGAGGGCGTTGCCGCGGTAGGAGTCCTCGGTTTCCTCGGGCAGCGCGCCGCCGAGCTCGGCGAGCGTCCGCACCTCGAAGGGGATATCGCCCACGAGGGCCTGGAGCTCGCGCCCCTTGCCGGGGTTGAGCGTGGCGAGGACCAGGAGCGGCCTAGGCAGGGCGAGCCGCAGGACGCTGCGGGGCTGGGGCCCCGCCGTCCGAGGCGAGCGAAATCCTAGAGGGTGAAGACGCGCTCGGCACGCGCTTCGAGGGCGCGGCGCTGGAGCCCGACGAGGCGGCGGATGCCGGCCTCCGCGATCGCCAGGAGCGCATCGAGGCGGGCGCGGCCGAAGGGCACCTGCTCCGCCGTGCCCTGCACCTCGACGAACTCGCCCGTGCCGGTCATGACGACGTTCATGTCCACCTCGGCCGTCGAGTCCTCGATGTAGCTGAGGTCGAGCACCGGCTGGCCCGCGACCACGCCCACGCTGACCGCGGCGACGCAGTCGCGGACCGCGGCGGAGGGCTGGAGCCCGGGCACGCGCGCGATCGCGTCGGCGACGGCGAGGAAGCCGCCGGTGATCGCCGCCGTGCGCGTGCCGCCGTCGGCCTGGATCACGTCGCAGTCCACCCAGAACGTGCGCTCGCCGAGCTTCGAGCGGTCGATGACGGCGCGCAGCGCCCGCCCGACCAGCCGCTGGATCTCCTGCGACCGGCCGCTCGGCCCCCGGGTCTCGCGCGGCGTGCGCGTGTTCGTCGAGCGCGGGAGCATCGCGTACTCCGCGGTGACCCACCCCTGGCCCTGTCCTTTGAGGAACGGCGGCACCCGGTCCTCGACCGACGCCGTGCAGATCACCTTGGTCGCGCCGAACTCGACGAGCACGGAGCCCTCCGGGTGCAGGAGGAAATCCCGCGTCACCGTGATCGGACGGAGCTGCTCGGGCGCGCGGCCGTCCGGGCGCGGCATCGGCGTCAGCGGGTGCGCGTCACCGGGGACCCGTCGCCCGCCGCGCGCGTCCGCTGGTCCCAGTGGCGCTTGTACTCGGCGATGCCGGCGAAGACGGCGCGCGCGATCTCGTCGCGGTAGCGCCCGTCTTTCAACCGGCGCTCCTCCCGCGGGTTCGTCACGAAGCCGATCTCGATCAGGATCGCCGGCATCGCGGCGCCGCCGAGCACGTAGAAGCCCGCCTGCTTGACGCCGCGGTTGCCGATCCGGAGCGACTGCGTCATCGAGTCGTTGACGATCCCGGCGAGGCGCTCGGACTCGATTTGGAACTCCGACTGCGCCAGGTCCCAGAGGATCGTCCTCACGATGTCCACCTTGTGGCCGTTGCCGCCGCGCCCCGCGGGCTTCTCGAGCTGGACCACACCGTTCTCGAGCGCGGCGACCTGGCGGGCGGTGCTGTCCGTCGCCTCGGACGACAGGAAGTACGTCTCGACGCCGTCCGTGCCCGCCTGGCGGTGGGCGTTCGCGTGGATGGATACGAAGAGATCGGCGCGCTCCTTGTTCGCGAAGCTCGTGCGGTCGCGCAGCGCTACGAAGACGTCGCTGTCGCGCGTCACGAGCACTTTGATCCCCAGCCGCTCCTCGACGAGCCGGGCCACGCGCCGGGTGACGTCGAGGACGAGCTCCTTCTCCATGAGCCCGGTCGGGCCCACCGCGCCGGAGTCGTGGCCCCCGTGCCCCGCGTCCAGCACGATCGTGCGGAGCGGCGAGGACGAGGCGCGGCGGGTCGGCGAGCGCGCTCGCGCGGACCGGGCCCGCGGCGCCCTCGAAGACGACGCGCAGGAGCGCGTCGGCGCCCGCGCGCTCGAACCGGATCTCGTCGACGAACCCGTCGCGGACCTCCTCCGTCTGGGCCGCGCCGCCGAGGCCGACGAGCCAGATCCGCGCCTCCCTGGGACCGGCCGACTCGAGCTTGTGGGTGACGGGGCGGGAGGTCTCGAGCACGATCCGCGTGAACGACGGGTACGAGCGGAAGCGCAAGTCGTCGAGGACGACTTCGGCGGCGGGTGCGCGCGCCGGCGCCTGCGCGGGGCGGACGGGCGGGCCGGCAGCGAGCCGTGGCAGCACCCGGCCGACGAACGACTCGGGGACGAGCCACACGCCCTGCTTCACCCGCACGGGCGCGTCCAGCACGAGCGGCCGGTCGTCCACGAGGATCTGCGACCAGTTCCGGGTGAAGGTCACGACGTGGGCCGGCGTCCGGAGCAGCGCCCGCGTGCTCCCGGCGCTCGCCTCGAGCGTCCCGGACTCGAGGCTCGCCGCGACGCGCCTGAGCTCGACGTAGGGGCGGCCCTCGTGGCGCACGGTGGGCAGGCCGGCGCCCGTCGCGCCCACCCAGGCGAGCACGACCAGGGCGACGGAGAGAGCGAGACGCCTGGCGCTCATCGCGATGGAGCCAATTCTAGCGCCGGACGACGGGCGCCCGGACGGTTTTAAACCGCGCGCCGCCGACGGAATTCAGAGCCTGTAAACGAATCGCGTTGTCGAAGGGCGCCACGGCTGTGCCGGGGCGCCCTGAGCGCCGGGGGGCTTGGGGGGCGCCCGGAGCCCCCCATGTAGTCAGGCGGCGGGCTCGGGGCGCGGGCGCAGGAGGGCGAAGGCGCCGAGCCCGATGCCGACCCACACCGCCTCCCGCAGCCGCCGCACGAGGCTGAAGGCGACCGCCGGCGTCGTCCCGAGCCCCAGGGCTGCAAACGTCGCCACGAAGCCGCCCTCGAGCACGCCGAGGCTCGCGGGGATCACGAACGTGGCGAAGCGGATCGCCGTGCCGAAGGCCTCGATCACCGTCGCGGTCGCCAGCGAGACCTCCACGCCGAGGAAGTTCAGGATCAGCCACGTCTCGAGGGAGCCCAGGAGCCACGCGATCAGGTGGAAGCCGATCGAGAGGGCGAGCCTGAGCGGCGCGCCGCGGTAGAAGCGCACGAGGACGTCGTCGATGCGCCCGAGCGCCTCGCGCCCGCCGGCGGGCGGCACGCCGAGCTGGGCCAGGAGCCGTCCGCCCCACGCGAACATGCCGCGCGTCTGCGCGAAGACGAAGCCCGCCAGCGCGACCGCCTCGACGGCGAGGAGCCAGAGCATGCCGTAGAGCAGCGGCGAGGCCGGCAAGGTACTCGACCACGCGAGGGCGACGCCCACGAGGAGGAAGAGCCCCTGGGCGATCGTGATCGTGGTCTTCGCCACGATGACCGCAGGCACGCTGGCGTCGAGTGGGACCGCGCCCCGGAGGAGCCACGCCTTGACGGCCTCGCCGCCGAGCGCCGCCGTGGGCGTCGTCGCGTTGAAGGCCTCGCCCGCGAGCCGCGCCGTGACGAGCGTGCGGAAGCCGACGCCGTCGCGCAGGAACGCAAAGCGCCAGCCGAGCGTGTCGAAGAGCATCACGAGCGTGACGGGGAAGCAGAGCACGACCGCGAGGCGCCAGGAGAGCTCCGCGATCGAGGCGAGGATCGCCGCGGGATCGTTCCGCGCCACGAGCGCGGCGAGGAGCAGGACGCCGAGGACGAGCAGGACCAGGCGGACGGCGCGCAGCTCAGCTCTCCCGGTAGAGGAGCAGGAGGACGCCCACGAACACGAACGCGACGGCCCAGAGCCACCCGGGCAGGCGGGCGTCGGGATGCGGGAGCCGGAGCTCGAGCCAGCGGCCCCACCCGACGGTCATGCCGAGCAGGCCGAGGGGCGCGTGCGTCAACTCGATCAGGTATTCGTCCTTCAGGTTGAGGCTCGCGTGGGAGTGCGTGAGGAGGAGGGCGCTCCCGACCGCGCAGAGGAGCGGGAACACGAGCGCGGCGCGGGCGGAGACCAGGCGCCCCGACCGCACCATCCACTCGAAGATCGCGAAGGCGACGATCAGCAGCATGAACATGCGGTGCTGGAACACCGAGGGGTACGTCATGCCCTCCCAGAAGCCTCGGGGACCCAGCGGCCAGTCGCCCGGATCGTTCCGCACGACCAGCAGCGCAGCGAGCCCGAGGAAGAGCAGCGGCCAGTGGTGCGCCCAAGGGACCCGGCCGGTCGCGTACAGCATGGCGAGCAGCCCCATGGCGAGCACGAAGAGCCCCGCGACGTGATGGTTGAACTCCGACCACGCGCGGTCGGCGTCCGTCCGCGGCACGTCGGGGTCGTTGACCGGCAGCTCCTCGTGCTTCGGCGACGTGAGGGTGGGCCAGCGCGGGGTGAACCGCGTGGCGACCTCGGCGAACGTCGCGCGGTCGCCGACGACATCCACCGCGGGCGGCAGCGAGCTGAGGGAGGCCGCGACGAAGAGGGCCGTGAGCCCGAGCCCGATCTCGACTTCCACGAACCGCCGGAGGCGGACCGGCCCGACCTCCGCGGTGGCGGCGAGCCGGCGGACCGCGACGAAGTTCAGCGCGCCGAGGGCCAGGACCAGGGTGAAGATCGTCGCCTTGGTCACGACCATCAGGCCGTAGGCCGTTCCGAGCACGGCGGGCAGGCCGTCGATATAGGCCATCGAGAGTCCGACGCCCACCATTACGAGCACCGCGACGGCCCCGAGCGCGAGCATCGAGAAGCGCTTGAGCAGGAGCGCAGGCCACGCCGGTCCACCCCGCCGCGCCGCCCCGGCGAGGAGGTGGACGAGCCCGCCGATCCAGACGCCCGCCGCCAGCTGGTGGACCGTATCGAGTACCAGGAGGAGGGCGCGGGGCCCGGGCCGCGCCGCCGCGTGACTGAGCCACGCGACGCTCACTACGAGGACGAGGGCGCACCCGACGAGCGCGGGCCACGCCCGCGCCGCGCCCCGGCGCGCGGCGACCGCGACGCCGATGAGCCCGAGACACGCGACGATGCGCGCGAGGGCGGCACGGAAGAATGTGGTGGCGAGGATCTCGCGCAGCGGCCAGCCGCCGTCGCCCCGAAGCTGCCCGAGCTGGACCGCCAGCGACACGAGTTGCGCCGCCGCCGCGACCGCGGCGCCGAGCGCGAGGACGACCAGGCTCCGATCCAGAACCGGGGCCAGCGCCGGCCGCGCGCGGACCGCGGGACGGAGCAGGAGGAGGATCCAGACGACGCCGCCCACCGCGACCGCCTGGCCGCAGAGTGCCGCACCGCGCAGCAGGACGTCAACGAAGCCCGCCACGGGTCAGGCAGCGCGCCGCGGCGGGCCGACCCAGAGCAGCAGGAGCAGGAAGATCGGCGTGCCGGCGGACGCGAGGATCAGGAACCAGTCCGCCCGTCCGACGGCCGCCAGGAGGACGACGAGGTAGATGAAGTCGCGGTGGGCCATCGCCTCCGCGAGGCGATCGGTCATCCCGGCGCCGGCCCCGGGTACCAGGTCGAGCATCGTCCGCTTGAAGACGCACACGGCCGAGCCGAGCGCGCTCGCGATCGTCACCGCCCCGAGGAGGAGCGGCCATCCGGTGCCCGCCGCGAGGCTCCACCCGATCGCGATCGAGCCGAACACGGCGACGTGGACCAGGTTGTCGCCCCAGAAATCGAGGATCGCGCCCCGGCGTGACTCCTGGAACTTGAGCCGGGCGATCTCGCCGTCGCACCCGTCGAGGATCGAGTGGGCGAGGAAGAGGAGCGCCCCGGTCAGCTGGAAGGCGGGCGACGGCGAGAGGAAGAACGGCGCGCCGGCGAGCCCGATCGCCAGGCTCACGAGCGTCATCGCGTCCGGCGTGAGCCGCGTCCGGACGAGCCGCCGGGTGAGCGCCAGCGAGATCCGGCGCTCGAAATGGCGCGACAGGAAGCCCTCGCTCTGCTTGACGAGCCCCCGCAGGAGCCAGCGCTCGGCCGCCGCCACGTCCGCGCCCGTCGTCAGCACGAACCGGCCCGTCGCCTCCAGGGCGGCGGGCGGATCGGCGACGCCGCCGCGCAACTCGCCGAGCAGCTCGCCCGCGCTCCGGGCGCGCGCCGCGGCGGCGAGCACCCGGCCGGGATCCGCGGTCTCGATCACCACCGTGAGCGAGGCGTCGGCGTACGCCGTGTCCGCGCGCAGCTCGCCGCAACGGAGCCGGCGGAGCCAGCCCGGCTGTGGCACGACGTTCGCGGGCACGATCACGATCCGCCGGCGGGCGCGTGGCGCGTCGGGCTCGTCCGGGGTCAGCAGCGCGGCAGGCGTCCCGGCGAGCAGGTCCTCTGCGACCGCGAGCACCTTGTGCACGCGGATCTCCGCGAAGCCGGCGCGCGCGCCGGCGAGCACGATCCGCTTCAGCAGCGGGAGGCCCGCCACGACCGTCTCGGGCGGGACCCCGCCGCTCGCGCCCGGCTCGGAAGGGACGACGAGGAGCACGCCCTCGCTCAGGTCGGCACTCCCGCGAGCGTCACGCCCCGCCCGCCCGCGCGGCTGGAGGCGCGCGCCCCGTGCTCGAGCGCGACGCAGAGCGACGCCTCCTCGAGGTTGGCCCCGCGTGGGGCGGCGCCCGTCACCTCGGCGACGAACTCGTCCGCCACCGCGCCGAACCAGCCGGGATGGTAGCCGCCGCCCGAGAGCGCGGGCGGGCACGGCCAGCGGTGCTCGCCGCCCTGCCCGTTGCGCCGCAGCACCAGCGTGTCGTCCCGCAGCTCGAGCGTGCCGGCGGTACCCGCCACCTCGGCCCAGTTCCGCCGCTCGTCGGCGGCCCACGTGAGGAGGATCTCGGCCGTCGCGCGCTCGAACCCCACGCGCACCGTCGCCGTGTCCTCCACCGGCCAGCGCGTGTAGCGTCGCGTCTCGAGGCGCGCGCTCACCGACCGCGGCGTCTCGCCGACCCACCGCGGGAGGAGGTAGAAGACGTGCCAGCCGTGGTCGGCGAGCACGCCGCCACCCGCGATCTGCGGGTCCACGCGCCAGTTGCCCGCGTCCTCGCCGACGGCGACCGCCGGGCGCGTCCGCAGCGTGTGCCAGACCACGCGCGTGACGCCGCCCACCGCGCCCTCGCGGACGAGCTCCGCGGTGCGCCGGACGATCGGCGCGTGGTGCCAGTTATGGACCGTGTGCAGGACGCGCCCGGCCCGCCCGGCCAGCGCCCGCAGCGCGGCGAGGTCGTCGAGGGAGTGCACGAGGGGCTTCTCGCAGAGGACGTGGAGGCCGTGCTCGAGCGCCGCCCGGATGAGCGGCGCGTGGCTCGAAGGCGGCGTGCAGACGTCCACGAAGTCGAGCGTCGCCTCCGCGAGCAGCGCCTCCACCGTGGGGTACCAGCGGGCCCCCGGCAGCTGCGCCTCGAGCGCGGCGCGCTGTCCGGGCCGGGCATCGGTCGCGGCGACGATCGTGACGTCGGCGCGGCCGCGCCACGCGGGCGCGTGCCCGTGGACGGCGATGTTCCCCACGCCGACGATCGCGCCCCGCAGCATCCTACTCGAGCCCGTGCTCTCGCGTGACGACGCCCAGCGCCTCGTCGAGGATCGCGAGCCCCGCGAGGGCCTGCTCCTCGCGGATCACGAGCGGCGGGTTGATGCGGATCGAGGGCGCGTACGTCATCGCGACGAGGCCGCGCCGCAGGCACTCCTGATAGAGCGCGTGGGTCACGCTCTTCGCGAGCGGCTCCTTGGTCGTCCGGTCACGGACGAGCTCGATCCCGAGCATCAGCCCCCGGCCGCGCACCTCGCCCACGCACCGGTACTTCTCCTTCAACGCCAGGAGCCGCGAGAGCATGACCTTGCCCACGCGCTCGGCGTTCGTCACGAGGTCCTCCTTCAGGATGATCTCGAGCGCGGCGAGCCCCGCGGCGGCGGCGAGCGGGTTGCCGCCGTAGCTGGAGGAGCTGGCGCTCGGGTTGGACCAGGGCTTCGAGGCCGTGAGCGCCTCCGTCGAGATCACGCCGGCGAGCGGGAAGCCGCCGCCCGCGCCCTTGCCGACCGTCATCACGTCCGGGATCACGCCGTCGTGCTCGGCGCCCCACATGGCGCCCGTCCGGCCGAACCCCGTGAGCATCTCGTCCACGATCAGGAGCGCCCCGTGGTCCCGCGCGATCGCCTCGAGCGCGCGCAGGAACCCCTCGGGCGGGACCACGTTGCCCGCCGTGCCCTGGATCGGCTCGACGAGGATCGCGCCGATCTCGCCGCCGGTCTGATAGCGGATGACGTCGCGCACGAACTCGGCGCACGCGATGCCGCAGTCCGGATAGCGGAGCCGGAGGGGGCAGCGGTAGCAGTCGGCGTAGGGCGAGACGTAGCGCCCGGGCATGAAGGGCCCGAGGTGGTGCTTGAACTCGCTGCCGAGCAGCGGCAGGACGCCGCCCGTCTTGCCGTGGAACCCGCCCCAGAACCCGACGACCTCCGACTTCCCCGTCGCCGCCTTCGCGAGCCGGAGCGCCGCCTCGACCGCCTCGGCCCCGCCCGAGAACATCTGGATCCGCGTGAGCCCCGCGGGCGTGACCGAGGCCAGGAGCTCGAGGAACCTGGCGCGCGTCTCCGTCGTGAAGCTGCCGAACGTGAGCCGCTCGACCTGGCGCTTGAGGGTCTCGACGTAGTGCGGGTGGCAGTGGCCCACGCTCCCGACGCCGATCCCCGCGATGAAGTCGATGTACTCGTGGCCGTCCTCGTCGTAGAGCGTCGAGCCGGCGCCGCGCGCCATCGCGAGTCCCGACTGGAGCGCGAAGGACTGGCTCCCCGGCGCCTGGAACCGCCGCTCCCGGGCGACGATGTCCTTCGAGCGCGGCCCGACCTCGCGGCGGGTCACCGGCGCCCCCGCGTGAAGCGCAGCGTCAGGTAGGATGCGATGCGGACCGAGGCCTCGTCGCGGAAGAGCGCGAAGCTCGGCCAGGCGTTCAGGTCGAGCAGCACGGGCACACCCGACCGCGGCACGATCGCGTCGCCGCCGTAGATCTCGAGCCCCAGGGCCGCGGCCGCGCCGCGGACCAGCCGCGCGAGCCGCCGCGGGTCGAACGGGTGGCCGGCCAGCTGCTGCTCCTTGTGGTAGAAGCAGCGGAACCACGGGGGCTCGCCGTGGTGCCCGCCGCCCGCGCCGATGCCGTAGAACTTCACGAGGTCGCCTTCGACGTGGGGCTGGATGACCGCGCGCGGGATGGAGCGCTCGGCGAGCGCCTGGAGCGCGGCGACGACGGCGTCCGGCGTCGGCGCGAACACGACGTCGCCCTCCTGCGTGTTGTGGACGTCCGCCCGCTTCACCCAGACGGGGCTCGGGCCCGCGCCGTCGGGCGTGGCCGTGGGGACGAGCCGGCTCGGGATGAACGGCACGTTCGCCTCGTCGAACGCCGCGATCATCCGGTCCCGGTACGTGTTGAGGACCGCCAGCGGGCTGTTCACGTGGGGCACGCCGCTCGCCTCGAGGGCGCGGAGCCGCTCCAGCACCGGGACGCGCTCGCACATGAGGAAGACGAAGCGCGGCCGGACGCCGTCGACCCCGTTGACCTCGTCGGGGCTCTTGAGCACCACGTCGAACCCCTTCGCCTCGAGCTGCTTGCCCGTGAGACGCAGGATCTCGGCGTCGTCGGACTCCCGGCCCGGCGAGTGGGTCACTTCGCGGAAGATGCCCCAGCAGTACGAGTCGTTCACGCGCGCCCTCCTGGAAACACTTATGATACCCGCCCTGCCAAGGCCAGCGCTTCGGCAAGTGCCACGTCGTCGGCCCGGTCCACGTCCACGACGGTCTCGATGATCTCGCCGTACACCGGCTCCCCCGCGTGCGGGAGCCACGCCAGGAACTCGCGGAGCCGCCCGAG
>JACPCG010000044.1 GCA_016179925.1 Candidatus Rokuibacteriota bacterium
CCCCGCCGACACGAAGGGCTTCCGGGTCGGCCGGGCGCTCCAGAAGATGGGCTCGCGCGCCTCGGACACGGCCGAGCTCTTCTTCGACGACTGCCGCGTGCCGCTCCGGAACCTCGTCGGCGAGGAGGGCCGCGGGTTCGGCTACGTGATGGACCATTTCAAGGGCGAGCGGCTCGTCATCTCCGCCTTCGCCCTCGGGGTCATGGAGAAAATCTGGGACGAGGGCACGCGCTACGCGACCGAGCGGCAGGTCTTCGGCCAGCCGCTCGGGAAGTTCCAGGCCTGGCGCCACCGCCTCGCGGACGTGCGGACCACGATCGAGGCCACGCGCCAGCTCGTCCACTGGGCCTGCGACCGCCTGAACCGCGACGCCCCCGACGCGAGCCTCGCCGCCTCGATGGCGAAGCTCTTCTCCTGCGAGCAGGTCAAGCACGTCGCCAACGAGGTCTTCCAGCTCCACGGCGGCTACGGCTTCATCGAGGGACAAGATCGGCGCGATCGACGCGTGGGCGAGCCTCATCACCCCCGAGGGCGCCACGCAGTGGCCCTCGGAGTTCGTCCACATCTTCAAGCGCTACAAGGTGGACCGCCGGATGCTCGAGGGCATGACGCTCGAGACGATGCTCGCGGAGATGGACGAGGCCGACGTGGAGATCGCGGTCTTCTCCGCATTCGGCTACCGCGATCTCCACGTGATGTCGAACGACACGGTCGGCGAAGTCGTCCGGAAGCACCCCGACCGGTTCCTCGGCGCCGGCACCGTGGACCCGCGCAAGCGCCCGATGGAGGTGGCCCGCGAGATCGAGCGGATGGTGAAAGACCTGAGCATCCGGATCGTGCGCCTCGAGCCGTACGCCTACGGCGGCGACGACTACACGGGGCTCCCGCCCAACGACAAGCACTACTGGCCCGTGTACCTGAAGTGCGCCGAACTCGGCGTCCCCGTGGCGATCCAGGTGGGGCACACCGGCCCGCTGCTGCCGTCCGAGTGCGGGCGGCCGATCTATCTCGACGAGGTGGCGCTCGCCTTCCCCGAGCTGGTCATCTTCGGCTGTCACCTCGGCCAGCCCTGGCACGAGGAGATGATGACGCTCGCCTGGAAGCATCCGAACGTCTACGTGGAGACCTCCGCGCGCCCCGCGAAGTTCTGGCCGCCCGAGTTCCTCGAGTACGTGAAGGGCTGGGGCCAGGACAAGGTGATCTGGGCGACGGACTACCCGCTGCGCGAGAACTTCCTGAGAGCGCTCAAGCTCCGGCGCTGACGGAGGTCCGGCCATGATTCACCCGTACGCGTACTACCTCGGCCGCGCGGCGCAGTGGTATCCGGAGCGGACCGCGGTGATCGAGGGCGAGGCGCGGCTCACCTACCGGGAGCTCGACGCGCGCGCGAGCGCGCTCGCCCGCGCCCTGATCCGCCTCGGCGTGAGGCCCGGCGACCGCGTCGCCGTGCTCCAGGCCAACAACCACGAGTTCATGGAGTCGCTCGCCGGGGCGGCACGGGCGGGCGCGGCGTTCGTGCCGATGCTCGGAGTGCTCACCGAGGCCGACCACGCCCACATGGTCGCCGACTGCGGCGCGCGCGTCCTCATCGCTCCCGCCCCGGCTCTCGCCGCCCGCGCGCGGGTCCTCAAGGAGCGCACGCCCGGCGTCGGTCACGTGATCGCTGTCGGCGGCGGCGACGGCGCGCACGACTATGAAGACCTCGTGAAGATCCACGCGGGCGACGCGCCCGTGATCCGCGGCACGGAAGGCGACCTCGCCCAGATCCTCTACACCTCCGGGACCACGGGGAAGCCCAAGGGTGTGGTCCACACGTTTGCCTCCACGCAGGCGTCGATGTTCGCGTGGGTCGCGGTCGCCCGGCGCCAGCCCGGCGACGTCGCGCTCCTCTACACGCCGATGAGCCACTTCGCGGCGCGCCTCATGGACTCCGGCTGGGTTGCGGGGAGCACGGCGGTGGTCCTCCAGGCGCCGGACCCGGCGCAGACGTTCGCGGCGATCGAGCGCCACCGGGTGACCCATCTCCTCGCGATCCCCACCCTGCTGCAGATGTTCCTCGGCCATCCGGAGATTGACCGCCACGATCTCTCGAGCCTCCGCTTCATCTGCTACGCGGCGGCGCCCGCCTCCTCGGCGCTCGTGCGCCGGGCGATCGAGCGCTTCGGCCCGATCCTGCACACGGGCTGGGGGGGCACCGAGGCGTACGGCCTCAACACCCACATGACGCCCGCCGAGCACCAGGCGGCGCTCGAGGGCCACGAGGCGCGGTTGCTCTCGTGCGGGCGCGAGAGCTCGCTCGGCGGCCGGGTGCGGATCCTCGACGAGCAGGGGCGCGACGTGCCGGTCGGCGAGGTCGGCGAGGCGTGCGTGCGCGCGCCGTGGATGACGGGTGGCTACTGGAACCTGCCCGAGCTGACCGCGCAGACGATCGTGGACGGCTGGCTCCACTTCGGCGACCTCGCGCGCGTGGACGCGGACGGCTACATGTACCTCGTGGACCGCAAGGGCGACATGATCATCACCGGCGGGATGAACGTCTACCCGCGCGAGGTCGAGGAAGTCCTCTACCAGCACCCGGCCGTCCTCGAGGCCGCCGTCGTCGGCGTCCCGGACGAGAAGTGGGGCGAAGCGGTGAAGGCCGTCGTCGCCCTCAAGGGCGGGCAGACCGCCGGCGAGGCGGAGCTGCTCATGTTCGCGCGCGAGCGGCTCGCACCGTTCAAGGTGCCGAAGTCGCTCGAGATCCGCGCGTCCCTGCCGAAGACGCCCGTCGGCAAGATCTCGCGCCGCGACGTCAAGGCCCCGTACTGGGCGGGCCAGGAGCGGATGATCCACGGCGCCGGGGGCCGGGCGTGAGGAAGGCTCGCGCTCACTCCTGGCAGGGCTACTGGACGACGAAGATCGGCTGGGCCGAGGCGGGCAAGATCCTCGTCCGCGGCTACCGCGCCGAGGAGCTGATCCGCGCCCTCACCTTCGCCGAAGCCACGTACCTCGTGATCCGCGGCGAGCTTCCCACGCGCGCCCAGGCCCGGGCGCTCGACGCCGTCCTGCGCTCGGGGCTCGACCAGGCCTTCATCAGCTCGGCGGTCCCCCCCGCCCGCTTCGCCGCCTCGGCGGCGCCGGAGGCGCCGGCGGCGGCGATCGCCGCGGGCGTGATCGCCTTCGGCTCGGTCACGGGCTCGCCGCGCGAGTGCGCCGAGATGCTGGCCTCCGCCCAGCGTGAGCGGACGGACCACGGGCTCTCGCTCGCCGAGGCCGCGCGCCGCACCGTCGAGCGCTACGCGAAGGACAACCGCCGGGTCCCCGGCCTCGGCCACCCGCTGCACAAGCGCATCGAGCCGCGCGCCGCGGCGCTCCGCGCGATCGCGCTGGAGCTCGGCGTGTGGGGAGGGCGCGCGCGGCTCTTCGACGCGATCGCGCGCGAGGCCACGCAGCGCTTCGGCCGCCCGCTGCCGGCGAATCTCGCCGGCGTGATCGCGGCGGTGCTGCTCGAGATCGGCTTCGACCCGCTCGAGATGGTGGGGCTCGGCGTCCTGGGCTATCTCCCGGCGCTCATCGCGCACACGACCGAGGAGATCCGCGAGGGCCACCCGCTCAGGGTCATCCCGCCCGCGCTCGGCGCGCGCTACGCCGGCCCCGCCGAGCGGCGCCTGCCGAAGCGCTACGGGAAGTAGCAATGCTCGACTTCTCGTTCACGCACGGCCACTACGGCGACACGCAGGAGTTGCCCATCGAGCAGCGCCTCAGGGACGTGATCGGCTGGCAGATCGGCGACGGCACCCCGCAGATCCAGAAGCTCGTCATCGCCCGCCACCTCCTCGGGCGCGAATTCGCGCCGGAGACATGAGGCGACCATGAGCGGTCCCTCTCTGATCCGCGTGACGACCGAGCCGCCGCTGGCCCTGATCGAGCTGGACCGCAAGCTCCAGAAAAACGCGCTCTCGATGGCGCTGCGCAACGAGCTGGAGACGCGCCTCGCCACGCTCGAGGCAGACGACGCGGTCAAGGCGGTCGTCCTCACCGGCGGGGTGGACTGCTTCAGCGCCGGCTTCGACCTCAAGGAGGTGCTCGCGACCGACTTCCGTGCGTTCGGCCACCGTGCGGTGGAGTTCACGGAGCAGACGTACTTCTTCGCAAAGCCCCTCGTCACCGCCGTGGGCGGCCCGGCGCTGGCCGGCGGGTTCGATCTGGCGGTCTCTGGAGACGTGATCGTGGCCGCGGAGGGCGCCTCGCTCGGCCGGCCCGAGATCCGCTTCGGGATCAACCCCCTCCTGACCAAGCTGAGCCAGCGGATCGGCGTGGCCCGCGCGGTGCGGCTCTCGCTCACCGGGGAGATCCTCACCGCGCAGCAGGCGCAGGCCCTCGGCCTGGTGGACCGCGTGGTCCCCGCGGCAGGGCTGCTCGCCGCCGCGCGGGAGGAGGCGGCGCGGATCGCGCGGCACCCCCTGCCCGCGCTCCTCGCGGTGAAGCGCGCCGGGCGCGCGGTGCCCTTCATGGGGACGCGGCGCGCGATCGAGCACGAGTTCGGGCTCACCGCGGAGCTGATCGCCGAGGGGAGCGTGAAGCGCGCGCTCCGCGACTACGCCCGCGGCCTCGGGATCGCCACGACGACAGAAGAGAAGGGCGGACCATGACATTCGAGACGATCAGGGTCGAAGAAGCCGGCGGCGTCGCCACCCTCACCCTCAACCGGCCGGAGAAGCTCAACGCCCTGAACATGCTCATGGGCGAAGAAATCTGCTCGGCGCTGGAGGCGCTGGCCAAGAGCGCGAGCGCGCGAGTCCTGGTGGTCACAGGCGCCGGGCGCATGTTCAGCGCCGGAGGCGATCTGTCCTCGATGGACCAGGTCGTGGGCGACGCGCCCTCCATCGACCGCGGCGTCAGGATCTACTGTGAGGTCGCGCGGCGGCTCCGCGAGCTGCCGCTGCCGGTCGTGGCGAAGCTGAACGGCGACGCCTTCGGCGGCTCGCTCGGGATCGCGATGGCGTGCGACTTCAGGCTCGCGCGGGATGACGCCCACCTCGGCTTCGTGTTCACGCGCGTCGGGCTGAGCGGCGCCGACGCCGGCGTGAGCTATCTCCTGCCGCGCCTGGTCGGCGTGGCGAAGGCGGTGGAGCTGCTCTTCCTCGGGGAGACGATCGTCGCCTCCGAGGCGGAGCGGATCGGGCTGATCCACCGCGCCGTCCCCGCGGCCGATCTCGACCGTGTGACGAACGATATCGTGACGCGCCTCGCGGCGGGGCCGCCGCTTGCGCTCCGGTTCACCAAGCGCGCGGTCTATGACGGCCTCACCCGGGACATGGCGGCCGATCTCGAATACGAGGCCTACGTCCAGGCGCTCTGCTTCCAGAGCGAGGATCACCGCGAAGGGCTCCGCGCGTTCCGCGACAAGCGCGCGCCGGTCTTTCGCGGGCGCTGAGAGGACGTGATGCGGGCGGCGAGATTTTACGCGCCGAAGGAGCCGCTGAGGATCGAGGAGGTCGAGGCTCAGCCGCCGGGAGACGGCGACGTCCAGGTGGCCGTCGAGGCGTGCGGGATCTGTGGCACCGATCTGCACGTCGCGATCGAGGGGACGATCCAGCTCCCGAGGACGCCGATCGTGCTGGGCCATGAGGCCGCGGGCGTGGTGGCGGCGGTGGGCTCCGGCGTCACACGCTGGAAGGCGGGCAACCGCGTGACGATCTTCCCCAACGTCGCGTGCGGCCGGTGCTCCGCCTGCCGCCGCGGGCGCGAGGTGCTCTGCCTCCAGGCGCAGGTGCTCGGGATCAACCGCGAGGGCGCCTTCGCCGAGTCTGTCACGCTCCCCGCCTCGTGCCTGCTTCCCCTGCCCGCCGAGGTCTCCTTCCCCGTCGGCGCGATCGTCGCCGACGCGGTCTCGACGGCGTACCGCGCCATCGCCCACCGGGGCGCGCTGCGAGCGGGCGAGAGCGTCGCCGTCTTCGGCTGCGGCGGCCTCGGCGTCCACGGGATCAAGCTCGCGAAGCTCCTGGGCGCCGGCGAGATCATCGGCGTGGACGTGGCGCGCGGCGCGCTGCGACGCGCGGCGGAGGCCGGCGCGACCCACGTCGTGGACGCCTCCGGGGGCGACGCCGCGAAGCAGATCCGAGGGCTCACCGCGAGCGAAGGCGTGGACCTCGCCGTCGAGTTCGTCGGCCTCAAGGCCTCCGTCACCGAGGCGATGCGGAGCCTCAGGCGCGGCGGGCGCCTGGTGATCGCGGGCGTCGGCGGCGACCGCGTCGAGCTGCCGCCGCTCCGCTCCTTCGTGGGCGGCGAGCTGGCCGTGCTCGCTTCCATGGGCTTCGACCGCGAGGAGGTCGAGACGGTCATCCGCTGGGTCGCCGAGGGCACGCTCGATCTCTCGTCGTCCGTGACCGACGTGATCCCGCTGGACGCGATCAACGAGGGCTTCCGCCGCGCGTTCACCAAGGAGGGCGACCCGATCCGCATCGTCGTGCGTCCGGGAGGCTAGGATGGAGTTCGCCTTCACGCCCGAACAGGTCGAGTTCCGCCGGAGCGTCGCCGCCTTCTGCGAACGCGAGATCGTCCCGATCGCGGGTGAGTGCGACGCGCGCGGCGAGTTCCCGCTGCACCTCTTCACGACGCTCGGTCGGCTCGGCTGGCTCGGCGTGAAGTTCTCGGTGGAGTGGGGCGGCGCGGGCGAGGGCAACGTCACCTACGCGATCCTCGCCGAGGAGCTGGGTCGCGCCTCCGCCGGCATCGCGCTCGGCTTCTACGTCCACGTGGCGCTCGCGCTCACGGCCATCGCCGTCTTCGGCACGAAGGAGCAGAAGGAGCGCTATCTCAGGCCCGGGATCGCGGGAGAGAAGATCGGCGCCTGGGCCTTCGCCGAGCCGGGCGCGGGGTCCGACCCGGGCTCGATCACCTGCCGCGCCGAGAAGACGGCGAAGGGCTATCGGATCACGGGCACGAAGATGTTCACGACGAACGGCCCGTTCGCCGACTTCGTCGTCCTCACCGCCTCGACGGCGCCGGGCCAGGGCGTGAAGGGGCTCTCGCTCTTTCTCGTCGACCGCGGGCTCCCCGGCTTCAGGGTCGCCCGCCGGATCGAGACGATGGGGATGCGCGCCTCGCAGACGGCTGAGCTCGTCTTCGACGGCTGCGAGGTGGCCGCCGACGCGCTCCTGGGGGAGGAGAACCGCGGCGCGATGACCGCGATGCAGACGCTGACCCTCGGCCGGATCACCGCCGCCGCCTACGCCGTCGGCACCGGCCGCGCGGCGCTCGAGGCGACGCTCGCCTACGTCAAGCAACGCCAGCAGTTCGGCCAGCCCGTGGGCAAGTTCCAGGGCGTGCAGTGGATGCTCGCCGACATGGCGACCGCCCTCGAGGCGGCGCGCCTCCTCACCTTCCAGGCGGCCTGGCTTGCGGACCAGGGCCTGCCGCATATCAAGGAAGCGTCCATGGCCAAGCTCTTCGCCACCGAGACGGCCACGCGCCTGGCGAACGACGCGCTCCAGCTCCACGGGGGCTACGGCTACGTGACGGAGTCGCCGATCCAGCGGCTCTACCGCGACGTGAAGCTCTTCGAGATCGGCGAGGGCACTTCGCAGATCCACCGGAACATCATCGCCCGCCAGCTCGGGCTTTGAGCGGCGGGCGATGCGGCCGGTGATCGTAAGATAGCGGCGTGGGGACAGCGCACCGGAAGGTCCGCGAGCGGCGCGCCCGGAAACAGGGGATCCAGGTGGCGGCCGTCCGCGTCTTCGCGGAGAAGGGGTTTTCGCGCGCGACGATGGAGGACATCGCGCGGCAGGCCGAAGTCTCCGTCGGGACGATCTACCTCTACTACCGCTCGAAGGAAGACCTCTACGTCTCCCTGCTCTTCGAGAGCATGCAGCGCATGAGCGAGGCGATCGAGAAGATCATGGCCTCGGGGCTCCGGCCCGACCGCCAGCTCAGGCGGGTGTGGGACTATTTCTACGACTACCACGCGCGCTATCCCCAGTCCTACCGCGTGCTCGTCTTCCTCCAGCAGCCGGGCCTGATTTCCGGCCTCGCGCCGAAGACGCTCCAGGAGATCAACGTCCGCGCCGCGCGGAACTTCTCGCTCGTGAGCCGCATCGTGGCGGCCGCGATCGACAAGGGCCTCTACCGGCCGCACGAGCCGCGCGAGGTCGTGGACCTCCTCTGGTCGCTCTTCCTCGGCCTCGTCCACCTCTCCGAGACGCGCAAGAACCTCGGCGTGACGATCGCGACCCTCAAGGATCTCCACCGGAAGGCGTTCGCCTGGCTCGAAGAGGGGCTGCGGGTGTGAGAGGATTCCAACCATGACGACACCGTCTGAGGACCCTCGCAAGCCCGACGCTCCCCTCACGGGCTACCTCGACGCCTACTTCGAGAAGCCCGCCCGGCTCAAGACCTGGTCGGGCCTCGAGGTGAAGCCCGTCTACCGGCCCGAGGACGCCGCCGGCGACTACGAAGAGCGCCTGGGCGACCCCGGGCAGTTCCCCTACGCGCGCGGCATCCACGCCGACATGTACCGCGGGAAGTTCTGGACGCGGCGCGAGGTGTGCGGGTACGGCAGCCCCGAGGACACGAACCAGCGGATGAAGTTCCTCCTGACCCAGGGCGCCTCCGGGCTCAACGTCATCTTCGACATCCCGACGATGACGGGGATGGACGCCGACCACCCGATGGTGGAGGAGGAAGTCGGCGTCCAGGGAACCTCGCTGTCGACCGTCGAGGACATGGAAGCCCTCATGGCGGGCCTCCCGCTCGACGGCATCAGCATGTCCATCGTCGTGACCTCGCACGCGGCACCCGTCGTCCTCGCCATGTATCTCGCCGTGGCCAGGAAGCGCGGGCTCGCGCCCGACCGGCTGCGCGGCACGATCCAGAACGATCCCCTCCACCATCGCTTCTGCGGCTACCCGCCCGCCTACTCACCGCTCAACCTCGGCCTGAAGACCGCGGTGGATTGCCTCGAGTTCTGCGCGCGGCAGATGCCGCACTGGTACCCGATCAACGTCAACGCTTACGACCTGCGCGAGGAGGGGCTCGGCGCGGCGGAGGAGATCGGCTTCTCCTTCGCCATGGCCCGCACCTACATCGACCGGGCGCTGGAGCGCGGGCTCTGGCAGTTCAAGTTCGGTGTCCACACGGCGGGGGTGTCGCTGGTGCCCCAGCAGCCGCTGAACAACATCGTCCGCGTCGCCTACGAGGCCCTGGCCGCCGTGCTCGGCGGCGCCCAGTCGCTCCACTGCTGCTCCTACGACGAGCCCATCGCCTTGCCCACCGAGCAGGCCCACCGGATCGCGATCCGCACCCAGCAGATCCTGGCCTACGAGACGGGGGCGGGGAACGCCGCCGACCCGCTCGGCGGCTCCTATTTCATCGAGGCGCTCACCGACCGGCTCGAGACCGAGGCTCGCGCCATCCTCTCGCGCATCGCCGAGCAGGGCGGGATGTACCGGGCGATCGAGACCGGCTGGGTGGACCGGGAGCTGGAGAACGCCGCCTACCGCTACCAGCAGGAGGTGGAGCGGCGCGAGCGGATCATCGTGGGATCCAACGCCTTCATCGTCCCGCCCGAGCGGGACCACGAGGTGCCGGCGCACCCGCGCCCGACCGTGGAAGCGGTTCACGCGCGCCTCGACCGGCTGAAACGCTTCCGCGATCGCCGCGACGCGGCATCCGTTACGGCTGCGCTCCTCCGTCTCAGGGACGAGGCCTCGCGCGGCGAGCGCCACAACCTGATCCCCTGCCTCATCGACGTCGTCCAGGCCGGCGTCACGCTCGGCGAGGCGGTCGGGGTGATGCGCGAGGCCTACGGTCATGCCTGGGACCCGGCCGGCCAGCTTCCCTCCGTCCTCTGAGCCCGTGGCCGCGATCAAGGTGGTGCTGGGCAAGGTCAGCATGGACGGCCACGACCGCGGCGTGCGGGTGCTGGCGCGGCTCCTGCGCGACGCGGGGATGGAAGTCGTGTACCTCGGCAAGTTCCTCCCGCACGAGGCGGTGATCGAGGCCACGATCCAGGAGAACGCGCAGGTGGTGGGGCTCTCCTTCCTCTCGGGCGAGCACGTGCCCCATACGCGGCGCTTCGCCGGAGCGCTCCGGAGCCGCGGCCTCACGGACGTGCTCTTCCTCGTGGGCGGGGTCATCCCGCGGCAGGACATCCCCCAACTCCTCGAGGCGGGCGCCGATGGTGTCTTCGTGGCCGGCGCGCCCGTGGAGCAACTGGTGGGGTTCATCCGCGAGCGGGTGCGCGGAGCAAGCGGCAGCACAGCATGACGAGCCTGGGCGGCTTCGCGCAGGGGCAGGCCCGGCGCTTCGGGAACAAGCCCCTGTTCCTCTGGGGGGAAGAAGTCGTCACCTACCGCGGCTACGATGAGCGAACCGACCGGGTCGCCGGCGGGCTCGCCCGGCTCGGGCTCGGCCGGGGGGACCGGATGGCCGTGCTCCTCCCCAACGGCTTGCCCATCGTCGAGGCCTACATGGGAGCGGCCAAGCTCGGCGCCGTGTCCGTGCCGCTCAACCCCATGTTCACGCCGCGGGAGATCGAGTACGTCGTGAACAACTCGCGGGCGAAAATTCTGGTGACGTCCCCGCGCGACGCCGAGCGGGTGCAGCCGATCCGCGACCGGATGCCGTCACTCGGCCACGTGGTCGTGGCCGGCGAGGCGGTCGCCGGCACGCTCCCCTACTCCGAGGTCGGGGCGGGGACCTCGCTCGGGGTCACGGCCGCGGTGGACGGCGACGACGTGGCGATGATCCTCTACACCTCGGGCACCACGGGGACCCCCAAGGGCGCCATGCTCACCCACGCGGGGCTCCTCGAGAACGCGGCCGCCGTGGTCCAGGCGGTGGGCTTCCGCGACTCCGACCGCTCGCTCTGCATCCTGCCCCTCTTCCACCTCTTCGCCATCGCCTTCGACTATCTACAAATGATGACGGCGGGAGCGAGCAGCGTCATCGTCGAGCGCTTCGACGCCGGCGCGGCGCTCCGCCTGATCTCGCGCCACCGCGCCACCGTCGTGGTCGGCGTGCCGACCATGTTCATCTACATGCTCCGCCACCCCGACCGGCCGCAGCACGATCTGTCCTCGCTCCGGATCGGCGACACGGGCGGAGGACCGGTCCCGACGGCGCTCAAGACCGAGTACGAGCGCGACATCGGCATGGTCCTGCTCGAGAGCTACGGCCTCACCGAGGCCTCCCCCGTCGTCACCATCGAGCGCCCCGGACTGCCGCGCCGCGAGGGCGCCTGCGGCATCACGCTCCCCGGCATGGAGACGAAAGTGGTGGACGCCAAGGGCCAGGAGGTCCCGCCCGGAGAGCTGGGCGAGCTTCTGGTGCGCGGGCCCAACGTGATGAAGGGGTATTTCGAGATGCCCGAGGCCACGGCCCGCACGATCGTGGACGGGTGGCTCCACACGGGCGATCTCATGCGCAAGGACGCCGACGGCTATGTCTACATGGTGGACCGGCTCAAGCACATGATCATCTGCGGCGGCTACAACATCTACCCGAAGGAGATCGAGAACGTCCTCCACGACCACCCGGCCGTCCTCGAGTGCGCGGTGGTGGGCGTGGCGGACGCCGACAAGGGCGAGATCCCCAAGGCCTGCCTCGTGCTGCGCGAGGGGGCGCACGCCACCGAGGCGGAGATCAGGGACTTCTGCCGCGAGTCCCTCGCCGCCTACAAGGTGCCGCGCGTCGTCGAGTTCCTGGCGAGCCTGCCCAAGACCGCCACCGGGAAGATCCGCAAGGGCGAGCTGGCCGGGCACTCGTGATGCGGCGCTCCCACCGCGGGCGGATCGTCGACGTGTAGGCCAGAGCGCGTCGCCCGAGCTCGAGAACCCCCACCACGAGGCGTTCATGTGGTTCGAAGAGGGACTGCGACAACCTGCTCGCCGAGTTCGCCAGCGTCGTGGACGCGGTGCGATGCGCCGGGGAGATCCCATCCACCAGGCGCTGGCGATCACGTATGGTCGGCTGGGCCGCGAGGCCGAGGCGCAGGCTTCGCTGGCGGAGGCGCTCAGGCGCAATCCCGCGTGGTCCGTCGAGCGCGCAGCCAGGGGGCGCCCCTACAAGGATCCCGCAGAAACCGAGCGCGACCTCGCCGCGCTCCGCAAGGCAGGGCTGAAGTGAAGGACGGCGGACGCCCGGCTACGACGAGGCGGCCGACGCTCCGGCCTCCGCGCGCTGGGTCAGGAGCCGCCGCGCCCGGCGCTTGATCTCGGGCCAGAGCCACCCGAGTCCGACGAGCAGGGCCAGCAGCGCGACGTTGGCGAGCGCGTAGAGCCACCAGGAGTGGAAGAGCAGGCCCAGGCGCTGGCGCAGGAGGGTTATGACGATGATCTGGTGGACGAAGTACAGCATGAGCGCGTTCTGGCCGAAAATGACCAGCCAGGGCGCGCGCACCTGTTTCACCTGCATCAGGTAGTACGTCACCGGCAGCAGGGTGAAGATGACGCCGAGGATCCAGAGGCACGTGACGGCGCCCGGGTTCCAGTGGCGGTTGAGGACGAGATCGCGCCCGGAATGAAAGTGCGGCGTGCTCCCGATCGTCAGCTCGAGCGCCAGGAACGCCGCGAAGCAGAGCGCGCCGGCCAGGCTCATCACCGTGAAGTACCGCCGGTCATCCTCGCCACGCCGGTGGATCTCGGTCCACACCCACCCAAGCGCCGCGCCCAGGAGCGGGAAGGCAAACCACGGCCAGAGCGGGAAGTCGGTGAACCACACGTCGGTGATGACGGGATGGCCGCGGAGCCAGGCGCGCAGGACTGGGTGAGTCAGGTTGAAGCTGGCATAGATCGCGAGTGCCAGGACGAGGAAGAGCCATCGCAGCGTGCGCCGGTGAAGGAGGGGCAGCACCGGGGTCAGGCCGATGATCGAGAGGCCGATCGTCTGGAGCACGCCGCCGCCGAAGAGCGGCTCGTCGGGAAAGACGAGCAGCGTCAGGAGCCAGCCCGCCAGGACGAGCCGCGCGCCGCGCCGGATGTACTTCCACGCGACCGACACGTAGCGCTCGCCGCGGGTGACCGTGGAATTGAGGTAGGAGAGCGGGAGACAGAACCCGACCAGGAACAGGAAGATCGGGGCGGCGAGCGGGACGGTGAGGTAGACCAGGTGATAGCGCGGCCACCCCATGGGGCGCTCGATCCAATAGCGTCCCGTGTGGTTGAGCACCATGAAGACCAGCGCCAACCCGCGGAGCCCGTCCAGGAAGAGGAGTCTTCCCGAAGCCGGCGACGCCACGGGCGCTACTCTACGCCTGCGGCTCCTCCGGCGCCATCGGGCAGGTGAACGGTTCCGCCGCGTCGGCATCGAGCGCGTCGGGCGCGCCGACGCGTGACGGTGCGGCGCCGAGCGCCTCGACCTCCGCCGCGATCCACGCCGTCAGGAGCGAGGCCGCGGCGGTGTAGAACGGCAGCGGCGTCGCCGCTTCGACCTGCGCGGCGAACGCTTCGGCCCAGCGGCCGAGGTGGTCGCCGAGGAATGCGACCTCGGCGCCGCGCGTGATCTGGGCCGCCTCGCCCCGGCCCTCGCCGAGCGCCCACGCCTCCTTCAGGGCGAGCGCGCTCATGAACTCGAGCTCGGCCCCGACGTGGTCCTCCATGTCGGGCTGCGCCGCGGCCGGTCCGACGCCGAACGCCTCGTAGAAGCCGGCGACGTCGGCCAGGCGCGCCGTCTTGTCGCCGAAGGGCGAGAGCCCGCTGTAGGCGCTCTCGTAGGGCGAGCAGCGCACCTGGCGGCCGAAGAGGAACACGTGCTCGTTCGCCGTCGCGACGGGATCGGCCTCGCTCGCGGCGATCGCGAAGCGGGCGAGCTTGTCGCTGAGCCGCCCCTTGAACGAGGTCACCGCCGTGGCGGCCGCGAGCGCCAACTCCTCGAGGCGCGCGGGGGTCGGGGAGACGAACGCGCCGCCGAGGAGCCGATACACCGCCGCCCTGCCGAGCGCCGTTGCCACCGCGTCCTCCGGGGTCGCGGGGTCCGCGTGCCCACGACCGGCGCGGGCGGCCTGAGACAGATGCGCGCCGGCTGCGTCCGTCATCGCGCGAGTACCAGAGGCACCCAGGGGGCCCAGGCCTTGCGGGCGCCGACTTCGCGGTGGCCGCCCTCCCACACGGCGAACCCGGCCACGGTGCGGTCGCCGGGCGTGAGCTGGGGCGCGTTCAGGTCGTCGGAGGCGAGGGGGCGCGTGATGACGACCTGCCACGTGCCGTCCTTCCACTGCCCCATGCCGAGGGCGTGCTGGTCGGGCTTGACGGTCATCGTCCCCCACCCCTCGGCCATCTGGTCGAGCACGGGCGTGGTGCGCCCGCGCGAGATCGGGTTCTCGATCCCGAGCGCCCCCGAGTACGGCCGCGCGTCCGCCGCGCCCAGCACCTCGTCGGGGTACACGTCCGCCCAGGCGTAGGGGTAGAGGTCGCGCACGGTCGGCGGGCCGTAGTCGAGGTCGCGCTGGAAGGCCGCG
>JACPCG010000045.1 GCA_016179925.1 Candidatus Rokuibacteriota bacterium
CCACGGCAAGAACTTCTCGCTCCTCCACGACGCTTCGGGCTCGCTCAGGCTCGCCCCGCTCTACGACCTGCTGTCTACTCTGGCGTACGGGGACGACAGACTCGCTATGTACATCGACAACGTCCGGCGGACGAACCGTGTCACCGCCGATCGGATCGTCAACGAGGCGGTGCGGTGGGGACTATCGAGGCGTCGCGCGTCCGAGATCATCGCGGAGATCCTCGGCCGTGCTCCCGCCGCGACGCAGGCGGCACGGGACGAGACCGAGGGCGTTCCTGCTGGCGTTCTCCAAGTGGTCGATTCGCAGCTCGCCGAGCTGCGGAGCGCCTTCAATAAGCTGGGGACGGCGTCTCGACCCGCGTGAGAAACGTGAGCCCTTCAGTGTGCTGCAGCGCGATCAAGCTGCTCTCCGCTGTGGCCCGTGCCGCCCCGAATGGCTCGCGCAGGAGGCTGCGTCTTGGCGGCGGGGAACCAGGCGGTCGCGGACGCCCTGTCGGCGAGCGACTCCTCGAAGGGGAGGGCTCGTTCGAAGGCGACCAGGCTGCGCGAATGGTGGGGTTCGGAAGCGCCGGCGCGTGCGTCTCGACTTATGGCCCTGCCAGAATGACCTGACACCTGCCGCATTCTGTCACCCGTCGATCCGTCCGGAACCACTCTGGCTAGCCTATCCCGGGCGTTCCCACCCATAACCGATACGTTTCCGGCTCCGCCAGGCGTGGCCTGTCTGTTGCTAGAGCAGGAGGCGGAGGCCATATGCCTAAACTGACGCTGGTCGTCGAGCGAAGGGCCCTCAAGGTTTACCAGATCGACCGGCCGGTGATACGGATCGGTCGTGAGGCTGGGCTGGACGTCGTCGTTGACAACGTCTCGGTGTCCCGGAGACAGGTGGAGGTTCGCCTCCAGGACGGGCAGTGGGTTGTCCGGGACCTCGACTCGGGGAACGGTACCTTTCTCAACGGGCGACGGCTGGGGGGCGCGGAGACGCTCAAGCGCGGTGACGAGATCTCCTTCGGCAAGTTCTCCCTCTTCTTCGACCACGTGCCAGCCGAGCCGGCGCCGGAGCTCAACGCGTCCAAGGCCGCGAGCGCCGAGCCTGGTCGAACGCTGCTGCTGAAACCGGAGGAGCTGGCCAGGCTCCGCACGACGATCGCCGAGAAGCGCCGGGCCCACCTGCGCTGGCAGGCCGGCGGCGCCGAAGGGACCTTCCCGCTCACCGACGGCTCGGTCGTGGTCGGCCGAAGCGACCTGTGTGACCTGCGAATGGAATGTCGCGGTCCGAAGCATCACCTGCTCATCGGGCGCGACGGATCCCGTTTCGAGGCGCGCAACCTGTCCCGCTGGTACCGCATGCGGGTCAACGGGGAACCGAGGACGCGCGCCACCCTGCGGGATGGAGATGAGATCGCCATCGGCGGACTGCGGCTCACGTTCATGGACGAGGTGCGATGATCGAGCCGTCGTCGCCGGCCGCGCTGAACACGGCCGAGCACAAGCCGCTTCTCTTCGGCCGCTACGAGATCCTCTCCGAGCTGGGCCGGGGCACCAGCGGCGTGGTGTACAAGGCGCGGGATCCCAAGCTCGATCGCCTGGTGGCGATGAAGATTCTCCGCCCGGAGCTGGCGTCGCTGGAGGAGTCGGGCGTCGAGCTGAAGCAGCGCTTTCATCAGGAAGCCGTGGCGGCGGGCCGGCTGACTCATCCCGCCATCGTCGCTGTGCACGACGTGGGCGAGGCCGAGGGCCGGCCGTTCCTGGTCATGGAGTACATCGAAGGGGGCACGCTCGCCGATCTCCTCGTCGGCGGCCGGCCCCTGCCCCTGGCGGACGCCGCGGGGATCGTCGCGCAAGTCTGTGGGGCGCTCGACTACGCCCACCGGCACGGGGTCGTCCATCGGGACATCAAGCCCCGGAACATCCTCGTCGGCCAGCTCGGCGTCACGAAGGTCACGGACTTCGGCACGGCCCGCATCCTGGGCGCGAGTCACACGCAAACCGGCACGATGCTGGGGACGCCGGCCTACATGTCCCCAGAGATGGTCCGGGGCCAGGCCGTCGATCCGCGCAGCGACCTGTTCTCCGTCGGTGTCGTTCTCTACGAGACGCTGACCGGGGTCAACCCCTTCAACGCCACTGACCTCGCCGCCGTGCTCTACCGCATCGTCAATACCAACCCCCCGCCCCTGCGCCACCACAACCCCCTGCTCCTCCCAGCTCTCGAGGGGGTCGTGCGGCGCGCGCTGGCAAAGGAGCCGGAGGCGCGATACGCGACGGCCACCGACTTGGCCGATGCCTTGCGCGGGGCGACGGGGGGCCCGCAGCGGACGAGGCTCCTCAGTGTCTTGCGCGAGGCGGTGGGGAGCCAGTGGCGGACGAGGCTCCTCGCGCACCCGGGTCGTGGCGGTCGGCGTGACGTGCCTCCTGGCTGTCGGCGCTGGCGCGTGGGCGGGCTGGGGGCGCGGGCCGGACGTTCCTCGGGCCCAGGATTCAGCGGGCGTCAAGCGTGAGGCTGGACCAAAAGCCCGGCCGGAGACTCCGCCCGTGGCGGCGCCGCCCGCGACGGAGCCCGTCGCCGTGACGCCCCAGGAGTCGGGGTGCCTTAGCGTGAACGCGGTGCCGTTCGCCAAGGTCTACATCGACGACCGGCCTGCCGGATACACGCCCAAGGCGTGCCTGCGCGTGCCGGTGGGCGAGCATCGCGCCTACTTCGTGATGGATGGACAACGCAGTCCGGAACGGCTGTTCCGAATCACCGCTCGACACACGGCCGACACGCCCATGCGGATGAGCTACGACTTCAATACGCGTCGGTTCAGCGACCAATGAGTCCGCGCCGGGCCGTGGTCCTTCTGGGTCTGAGCTGCCTGGTGGCCGCCGGCTGCGCCAGCGTCGAGGAGTTCACGCGAGACCTGCCCGGCATGAAGTCCTTGAAGTACACGATGGCGGGCGCCGACCGCGAGCACCGGGCGAATCTCGCCCGCGGGCTGACCGAGTTGAAAGCCGGTGAATACGCCGCCGCCGTGCGATCGCTGCGCCAGGCGCTGTGGGACGTCGAGCAGATCGACAAGCCCTCGCTTCGCCTGGAAGAGCGGGTCGAAGCCCACCAGGCGCTGGCCGAGGCCTACACCGGCCTGGGGAAGAACCAGTGGAGCGAGGAGCAACGCGCGCTGGCGCAGGCCCTCGTCGAGTATGGGCGGCGCGAGAACGGGGCCAGCGCACCGGACACCGCGCTGGCAAAGGCCAAGGCCGCCTACCAGGCGGCCCATTTCCGCGAGGCGGTGGCCGCGTTCGGTCAGGCGCTGGTCGAGCTCGAAGGACTCTCCCCGACGCCGGTACGGCTGCGGGCGCTGGAGGAGGCCCGTTGTCATCTGGTGCTCACCTACTTCGCCCTGGGACAGAAGGAGCGCGCGAGTGAGGAAGCGCGACAGCTCGCGGCCCGGGAGGGCGCGGCGACGGCGTGCCGCCGGCAGGCGCCGCCCCCCGTCCGGGCGTTCATCCGCGACGTGGAAGTGAACGAGGCGCGGGCCGGCAAGCGGAGCGGCGACTGATGGGTCAGGCCGGTCAGGTGGCGACCGTCACGTTCGCCCACCTCACGGACGCCGGTCGGGTCCGCACGCGCAACGAGGATTGCCACGGCGCCTTCGAGCCGGACGATCCGGAGCTTCTCCGGTCGCGGGGGCGGCTCTTCGTGGTGGCCGACGGGATGGGCGGCCACGAGCGGGGGGACGTGGCCAGTCGCCTCGCGGTCGAGACGCTGCGCGACACCTACTACGACGCCGGGCGCTCGGAGCCGCTGCCGGACGGCCTGCGCGTCGCCGTCCGGGTCGCCAACGAGGTCGTGTACCGCGCGAGTCGCCTGACGGCGAGCGAGACGCCGATGGGGACGACCCTGACCGCGCTCGTCATCCGCGATCACGACGCGTTCCTGGCCCACGTGGGAGACAGCCGGGCCTTCCTCGTCCGCGGACGCAAGATCCGTCAGCTGACCGAGGACCACTCGCTCGTGGCCGAACTGGTCCGCGGCGGAGTGCTCAGCGCGACCGAGGCCGAGCACCACCCCAGCGCCCACGTCATCCTTCGGGCCCTGGGCCTCGCGGAGGACGTGACGATCGAGGCGCAGGGGCCGTTGCCGCTTCGGCGCGGGGACACGCTGGTGCTCTGCACGGACGGCCTCACGCGCTTGGTGAGGCCGCACGAGATTCGACGATTGGCCGGGAGCCGATCGCCGCGGCGGGCCTGCGAGCGGCTGGTGTCGTTGGCGAACGAGCGCGGGGGCCCGGACAACATCACGCTGCAGCTGATCCGCTATGGGCCACCGAGCCTCCTGCCCGCCCCTCTCCTGTCCTTTCGCGTCTGGTAGGCTGGTAGCCCCAGTTGGTAGCGCAGGGACTGAAGCTCTCGACGACGGCGGCATGTCGCCGAACGATCAGAGGGTGGCCCCGCCACGTGCCTTCGCGCGCTCGCGCTCGATCTGGCTGAGCTCCGTGCGGCGGACCTTGCCGCTGATCCTCTTCGGCAGGTCGCTGACGAACTCGATCTCGCGCGGGTACTTGTAGGGCGCGGTGACCGTCTTCACGTGCTCCTGCAGTTCGGCGGGGCTGGCCGTCCGCCGAGACCCAGAGCAGGCGCCAGCTTGCCCGGATCGCGCGCCCAGGCGTCGAAGGTATCGAAGGCCCAGTTGAAGCGCTCCGGCACCTCCAGGCGGAAGGCGCGTCGGGTCGCGGCGTAGCCTGTCATGTCGTGGGCCATGGCCGTCAGTAGGGGGTCCTGCAGGGAATGACTTGTCGGCCGTGACGCCGATAGACGCGGAAGTCTGTATCGGTGGTGAAGATGACCGGGTCGGCCACGGTCTCGCTCATCCGCACGAGACAGGCATCGGCCAGGCTCATCGGGACGTCCGCGTACTTCTGCATCAGATCCAGGACGCGGCCCTGCTCGTCCGCGAGGTGGAAGGCGGGGACCACAGCGCCGCGACGCAGAAGCGCGGCCAACGCGGGACGGCCCCGCGACCCGAGCAGATGAAAGGCTTCGGACAGAGCGGCCTCGCACGTCTGCCAAGGCAGGAGGAGACGCGGTGACTGCGCCTTCGCCCAAGCATGGTGGCGATCGCGACGGCTCAGCAGGGCGATGAGGAAGCCGGCATCAACGAGCACGCCGGCCATAACCCGTGGCCCTCAGATACGATTTCTTCCGCCGACTCAGATCAACCGGCAACCCATCCACCGAGCCCACCAGATCGGCGATCGCTGGCCACACGGGCCGCGAGCGTGGTCGCGTGACCAGAGCCAAGCGCTCGCGGACGACATCGGATTTTGAACGCCGGCGTTCGCGAGACTCGGCCTCGATTTCCGCGACCAGGGCTTCGGGCAAGCGAACGGTGATAGTCTTCATTGCCGGAGTGTAATACGTTGCTGGCATCGGTGCAATACGTGCGGTGCGATCCCCGTGCGGTGCTGAGCAATCTGACTCACCCGGTCTGACCGCCTTGACACGGGGACAGCGCGAGGCTATGTGTTCGATCACCGAGACGACCGAGGGAGGGCAGCCGTGGCCGAACCGGACCTGAAATCGATTCAGAAGAAAGTCAGCGCCGGGGCGTCGTACCGGAAGATCGTCGCCGCCGCCGAGGCCGGAGCGCCCATCTGCGTGGCGAGCGCCGGGATCCCCAACGAGGTCATGCACGCGATGGGCGTGTGCCCCATCTATCCCGAGAGCCTGGCCGCGATCTCCGCGGGCATCGGCAAGGCCGGGGAATTCTTCGACGAGTCGAGGGCCCACGGGCTCTCCAACATCATCTGCTCCTACACGCGGTGCGGGCTGGGGATCTGCTGGGCCAGCAAGACCGCCTTCGGGTCCATCCCGCGGCCGAACATCGCGATCACGGACGTGAACATCTGCTGCCTGCATCTCACGTGGTGGGCCTACCTGGAGGATCACTTCACGCTGCCCACGTTCTACATGGACATGCCGGCCACCACCGACCCCGGCGCGCCCGAGTACATCGACTATTACGAGACCCAGATCCGGGAAATGGTGGCGTTCGTCGAGCGCACCACCTCCTGTCGCCTCGACATGGACCGGCTCCACCAGTCGGTGAGGAGCTCGGACCTCGCCGGCTACTACTGGAAGCAGATGATGGCGCTCCGGCGGCATCGGCCCTCGCCCATGAGCTTCCGGGCGCTGGCCGGCCAGATCCTGCCGCTGGTCACGGCGCTGGGCGACCAGGACGCGGCAGACTTCTACGAAGCGCTCTATCACCAGTACCTGGCGGATGCGAAGGAGGGCAAGACGCCGGCCCAGGGGGGTGAGACCTACCGCCTGATCTGGGACGGCATCCCCATCTGGCACCACTTGCAGGTGATCAACGCCTTCGAGGAGAAGGGCGCCAACTTCGTGTGGGAGCCGTACACCTCGCTCAACTGGGGCAACAAGACCAGCACGGGGCGGCTGGATCTCGATCGGCCCTTCCACACGCTGGCCGAGAAGTACACGAACGTCTGGAACAACAAGCCGATCGCGAAGCGATTCGAGTACTTCGACCAGGCCATCCGGGAGTACGAGGTGGACGGGCTCGTCATGTTCTCGAACCGGAGCTGTCGGCCCATGTCGATCGGACAGCACGAGCTGGTCCAGCTCATCACGGAGCGACACGACCTGCCCGTCCTGATCTTCGAGGGCGATCAGGCGGATCCGGAGGGATTCAGCTGGGCGGATGCGCGGACGCGGGTCGACGGCTTCATCGAGGTCCTGGAGGGGAGGAAGCAGCGGGGGAGACAGCGGTGATCGCCCGATTCCGAGAACGGTTCGAGCTGCGGCATGACCGGGCGCGAGCGCTCAAGCGGCAGGGCACGAAGATCATCGGGTGCTTCTACGGGCTGGCGCCGAAGGAGCTCGTGCACGCGGCGGGGATGGTCCCCGTCCAGCTCGTCGAGGATCGGGATGCACGGTACGAGGCGAAGTCGGGCCTCCTGCCCTTTCTCTGCGGCATGAGCAAGAACCTGGCCGGCCAGATCGCCGCGAACGTTCTCGACTACGTGGACGGGGTCATGGTGTCCACGGTCTGCGATACCAACCGGCACATGCTGGACATCTGGGTGCACCAGCGGGCGTTCCCGAACCAGTGGCTCGTTCGCGCCCCCGCGAAGGACGACGAGGGGGCGATCAACTACTTCACGAACGAGCTGAGACGCCTCGCGGGCGAGCTGGGGGCGGTGTCGGGCACGCCCGTCACCGACGACGGGCTCCGGAAGTCGATCGCGCTGTTCAACGAGAACCGCGCCCTGTTGCGCCGGTTCTACGACGCCCGTCCGACGGCTGGCCTCTCGGCGGAGGACGCGGTGTACGTGTTCGCCTCCGCCCTGACGAGCCCCGTGGAGGAGCACAACGCCCTGATGAGGGAGCTGCTCGCCTCGCTCCCCCCGGGCGCGCCCGGGTCCGACCCGAAGCTCATGCTCTCGGCGCTCAACATCCCCATGGCGGTGGACGTGATCCGGATGGCCGAGAAGTACGGGGCCACGGTGGTGACGGACGACTTCACGCACAACGCGCGGTACGGTTCCACCGCGGTGCCGGCGGACGGGGATCCCTTCCGGGCCCTCGCCAGGGGGTACCTGCGCACGGTGCCGGCGCCGGGGCTCTACTCCTTCGAAGACCGCGCCGCCCGGATCCGGGACGCGATGGAACGGGCGGGAGCCCGGGGGCTGATCTACCTCATCCAGCTCTACTGCGACGCCTACGCGTTGGAGTACGCGATCCTCAAGGAGCGGTTCGACCGGTGGAAGCTCCCCCACCTGAGGCTGGAGGCCGAGGCGACGCCGAGCTCGATCGAGCAACTGAACGTGAGGGTCCAGTCCTTCGTCGAGTCCCTCGTGTAGCAGGCTGCTGAAAAAGGCCCATCTGCTGCGTTGGCGCCCTCGGCCGCACGCTCAACGTACAGGGAGCACGCCTCGCGTGCGGCCCGCGGGCACCGCCTTGCATCTGGACCTTTTTGAGCAGCCTGTGCGAGGTTTTTAGCGCCCTGTTAGGCGTTCCGCCCCAGGAAGTCGCGCGCGAACAGGGCGGCGCCCAGGGCCCCCACGACCTGCGGCTCGAAGCAGATGCGCGAGATCGTCCCGAGCTTCTGCTCGACGCGGCGCACGACTCCGATGTTTTTGGAGATCCCGCCGCTGATCGCGAAGTCCTCCTCCACGCCCACCCCGCGGAGGAGTCCCTTGACGCGCTCGGCGACGCCATCGCACAGCGCGGCGAGGATGTCGGGCGTGGAGACGCCCTGGCGCGCGAGGGCGAGGACCTCGGACTTGGCGAACACGACACACGTGTTGCTGATCTTCACGAGCCCGTTGCTCGCCTCCAGGGAGAGCCGGCCGAGGTCTTCGAGCCGCACCTGAAGCAGCGAGGCCATGACTTCGAGCGCGCGGCCGGTGCCCGCGGCGCACTTGTCGTTCATGAGGAAGTTGGTCACCTTCCCGGTCTCGTCGCACCGGATCGCCTTGCAGTCCTGTCCCCCCATGTCCAGGATGGTGCGGACCCCGGGGAAGAAGTACTGGTTGCCCCGGGCGTGGCATGCGATCTCGGTCACGTTCCGCTGAGCGAACGGCACCACGACCCGGCCGTACCCCGTGGCCACGGTGAGCTCGATGTCCTCCCGGCGGAGGGCGGTCGCCGCGAGCGCCGTGTCGAGGGCCGCCACCGCCGCGGCGGCGCTCTCCGGACCGGTGCGGACGATGCTGTGGGCGGCGATCGCGCCGTCGACGAGCAGCACCGCCTTGGCGGTGCGAGCGCCCACGTCGATTCCACAGACGACCATCGCGATCTACCAGGCTGCTGAAAAAGGCCCATCTGCTGCGTTGGCGCCCTCGGCCGCACGCTCAACGTACAGGGAGTACGCCTCGCGTGCGGCCAGCGGGCGCCGCCTTCCTTTTTGAGCAGCCTGCACGCTTTTCAGCATCCCTCTAGGCAGCGCCCGCGGGCTCGCGGGCGAGGAGGGCCGCGCCCAGCGCGCCGGCGATCTCGGGATGCTCGGGCACGGCGACGTCCATCTGGAGCTGCTCTCGAAGCGCCTGGGCCACGCCGACGTTGCGGGCTACGCCCCCGGTGAGCACGAGGTCGGCCTCGATCCCCACCCGACGGCTCATGGCGGCGATCTTGGTAGCGACGGACTCGTGGACCCCCTGGAGGATGTCCGCCCGGGAGGAGCCGCGGTGGATCTCCGCGACGATCTCCGACTCGGCGAACACGGCACAGGTGCTCGTGAGGACGACGCGTCGCGACCCGCGCAGGGAGAGCGCGCCCATGTCGGCGAGGGGGACGTCGAGCATCCCGGCGACGGTCTCCAGGAACACGCCCGAGCCGGCCGCGCACTTGTCGTTGAGGGCGAAGTTCGTGAGGGTCCCGTGCGCGTCGCAGCGCATGACTCGGGTGCCCTCGGCGCCGACGTCGATGACGGTCCGGGCGCCGGGGAGCCACCAGTGCGCGCCGCGCGTATGACTCAGCATCGGGGTTCGATGGCCGTCGGCGAGCGCGACGTTCTCGCGTCCGATCCCGGTCGCGAAGATGCGATGGATGCCGGCGCGCTCGAGGCCCAGTCGATCCAGCGTCTGCTCGAAGGCGAGCTTCGCCGCCGCGCCGACCTCTCCCGAAATGACGAAGGTCGCGTGGCCCAGGGTCCCGTCCTCGTGCAGGATGACCACGGTGACGCTCTCGTGGCCGATGTCGATGCCGGCAGTCACCATCCGCGACCCGTCCTCCCTGGAGTTGCGCCGTCGTCCCGGCCGAGCCCGCCACCCGTTCGCGCCGGCCGCGAGCCAGAATTGCGCTTCCCGGCGGGCGAAGTCAAGCGCGCGGCGCCGGCGACGCCGGCGAGCGGCTCCCGCAGACGATCGCGGAAGGCGCGTGCTAGGATCCCCGCATGCAGGAGGCGGACAGGATGCCCGAATACCGGAGCCTTCACCTCGAGCGGGACGGCGCGATCGATTGGCTCACCCTGAATCGGCCCGACCAGCTCAATGCGATGGATGGCGGCATGTGCGACGAGCTTCAAGCCTACTTCGGCGAACTGTCGACGCGGGTCGCGACACGGGTCGTCATCCTGCGGGGCGCCGGGCGCGAGTTCTGCGCCGGGTACGACCTCAAGGCGCCGCAGCAGGTCTCCGCCGGATCGGTGCTCGGCATGCGAGCCCAGCGGCACGTGAGCGAGATCATCCTCCGGATGCGACGCTGCCCGCAGCCGATCATCTGCCTCCTGCACGGCGCCTGACGTCGGCATCAGCTATTTCCTCCCACGGGCCGTCGGCACCTCGGTCGCGGCCGAGCTCATGATGAGCGGGCGGTTCATCGACGCCCAGCGCGCGCTCCGCGTGGGCCTCGTGTCGGACGTCGTCCCGGAGGACCAGCTCGCGACGACCGGCCGCGCCCTGGCCGACGAGATGCTCGCCGCCTCCCCGCTGGGGCTCAGGCTCACGAAGGAAGGTCTCAACCTGGCGCTCGCCGCCGGCAGCCTCGAGGCCGCCATCGCGCTCGAGGACCGGGGGCAGGTCCTCTGCGCCTCGGCCGGGTACTTCGAGGAAGGGATCGCCGCCTTCCGCGAGCGACGCCCGCCCGTCTTTCGCGACGAAGGCGCTCCATGATCGAGTTCACGCTCAACGGCCATTCCGCCCGCACCGCCGGCGGTCCCGCGACCCTGTTGATCGCCGTGCTGCGGGACGAGCTGCGCCTGACCGGCACCAAGCTCGGCTGCGACGACGGCCGCTGCGGAAGCTGCACGGTGCTGGTGAACGGGCGCGTGGCCCGCGCCTGCCAGGTGCCCATAGACAAGGTGCGCGGGGCTACCGTGCTCACCATCGAGGGTCTGGGCACGCCCGAGCACCCGCATCCTCTCCAGCGGGCCTTCGTGGAGACGGGCGCCGTGCAGTGCGGCTTCTGCATCCCGGGCGTGATCATGGCCGCCAAGGCCCTGCTCGACGCCCACCCGCGCCCGAGCCGCGAGCGAATGGCGAAGGCGCTGGGCGCCAACCTCTGCCGGTGCGCCGGCTTCTCGAGCATCTTCGGGGCGGTGGACCGGGCCGCGGCCGTGCTGTGTGGCGAGGCCGTGTCTCCGCCCCTGCTGCCGCTCGGCGACTCCTGGCAAGAGATGGCCAAGGCCGCGGGCACGGCCCGGTACGCGGCCGACCTCGTCCGCGACGGGGTGCTTCACCTGAAGGTGGTGAGGAGCCCGCACGCCCACGCCCGCGTCCTCGAGGTCGACGCGGCGGAGACGCTGGCGATCCCCGGCGTGGAGGCTGTGCTCACGGCGAAGGACGTCCCGTTCAACCGCCACGGTCGCGTCCTCCAGGACGAGACGGTGCTGGCCTCCGACCGCGTGAGGATGATCGGCGACCCCGTGGCCGCCGTCGTGGCCGTCTCCGAGGCCGCAGCGACCGAGGCGGCGGCGAAGGTGCGTGTCCGCTACGAGGTGCTGCCGGCGGCCCTCTCGCCCCGCGAGGCCCTGGAGCCGGGAGCGCCGCGCCTGCACGACGGAGGCAACGTGCTGGCCCGTCAGTCGGTCCAGCGAGGAGACGCCGAGGCCGGCTTGGCCCGGGCGGACGTCACGGTGGAGGGCACCTTCACCACGCCGTTTATCGAGCACGCGTACCTGGAGCCGGAGGCGGCCCTGGCCTACGTGGACGACGACGGCCGCGTCGTGATCCACACGGGCACCGGCTACCCCCACCTCTGCCGCCTGGAGGTCTCGCGCACGCTGGGGCTGCCCGAGGACCGGGTGCGCGTCGTGGCCGTCACGCTCGGGGGCCACTTCGGCGGCCGGGTGGACGTGGCCATGCACTGCATCCTGGGCGTGGCCGCCTGGCGCCTGCGCCGGCCGGTGCGCTGCGTCTACACGCGCGAGGAGTCCTTCACCAGCACGACCAAGCGCCATGCGTTCGAGATCCGTGGCCGCCTCGGAGCGGATCGTGACGGACGCATCAGCGGCCTCAGGCTCGACATGACGGCGGACAGCGGGGCCTACGCGTCGGCCGGCAAGTTCATCATCACCCGGGCCGCCATCTCGGGCTCCGGCCCCTACGAGATCCCGGACCTGTGGCTGGGCGGGCAGGCGGTCTACACCAACAACACACTGGCCGGGGCCATGCGCGGCTTCGGCGCCCCCCAGTCAACCTTCGCGCTCGAGTCCCTGATGGACGATCTGGCCAGACGCCTCGGCATTCATCCCATCGACCTGCGCCTCCGGAACGCGCTGCGCCCCGGCGGCATGCTGCCCACCGGGTTCCGCGTGGGCGAGGGGACGGCGGTCGCGGAGGCCCTGGACGCGGTCCGGCCCCACTACGACGAGGCGGCGCGCCGCGCGCGCGAGTCGCGCGCGAGCGGCGAGCTGCGGCGGGGAGTGGGCGTGGCCTCCATGTGGTTCGGCATCGGGTCGACCGCGGGCGAGAAGCCGAGCCACGCGGATGTCGAGCTGCTCGAGTCGGGCCGCGTGAGGGTGCTGGCTGGCGCCACCGACGCCGGCCAGGGATCGGACTACGTCTTGCGCCGGGTGGCGGCCCAGGCGCTGAACGTGCCGCTGGAGCAGGTCGACCTCGTGCGGGGCGATACCGATCTCACCCGTGACACGGGATCGTGCACCGGCAGCCGGGTGACCTTCTACGTGGGGAACGCCGTGCGCACCGCCTCGGACGCGCTCAGGCGCGCGATCATCGAGGCGGCGGCCCGGGAGCTGGAGGCCCCGCCGGACATCCTGCAGATCCGCGACGGCCACGTGGTCGCGCTCGAGGCGCCCGGCCGCCGCATCGCGCTCGCCGACCTGGCCCGCCGCGCTGAGGCCAGGGGCGCCCGCCTCCGCGAGGGCGGTACCTACGACCCCGAGACGTCCCCCCTCGACCCCGCCACCGGTACCGGTCGCCCCTACGCCACCTACGCCTCCGCCACCCAGATGGCCGAGGTGGAGGTGAACGTGCGCACCGGGGTCGTCCGCGTGCGGCGCGTGGTGGCCGCGCACGACGTCGGGAAGGTCCTGAACCCTGCGGGGGCGCGCGGCCAGGTGGAAGGCGCCGTGGTCATGGGCATCGGGTTCGCCCTGACGGAGGAGTTCATCCCCGGCGTCACGCGCGGCTTCGCCAGCTACCGCATCCCGACGACCCACGACGTCCCCGAGATCGAGACCATCTTCGTCGAGCGGCCAGACCCGAAGGGGCCGTTCGGCAGCAAGGGCCTGGGGGAGTGCGCGCTGATCCCGACTGCCCCGGCCATCCTCAATGCCATCGCCGACGCCACCGGCGTCCGCATCACCCGGCTCCCGGCCACGCGCGAGCGCGTCCTGCAAGCCCTGGCAGAGGCGCGCGGGTAAGCCGGGCGTGACAAGCCGCCGCGCCCGGGTGTTTGGGCAGACAGGAAGTGATAACGAAGGTGGTGATGAGGTTCACCGTTGCCACCGCGCGGGTTCAAAACCGTGGAGCTCCTCGTCGCCGAACGCGATTGGGAACCGCCACGGCCTCGCTTCGTCCAGGACCAGATTGTCGGGTTACGCGTCGCCTTTGCCGACGTGGCAGTCCGTGACCGGGTGAAGCAGGCCGGTGGGACGTGGAATCCAGAGCGAAGGGTCTGGCAGTTGCGTTACGATCGCGTGGTCGCGCTCGGCCTGAACAGTCGCATCGTCGACGAACCCGCATCCAATAGTGGATGCCCGGGGGCGAGCGGAGAGAATCTCCATGCAGATGCCCGGGCAGCATCCAGGCAAAGATGCTTGCATCCACTGTTGGATGCCGGCATCCCGTGGTAGATGACGGCGTTGCAGCCGAATAGTAGTTGAACTAAACCGCTGACGCGGTAGGTCGAACAGCGCGTCCTCGGCGGTGCGTTTCTCCCGTCTGCTGTAGGTCGGTCCGTTCGCTCAGAA
>JACPCG010000046.1 GCA_016179925.1 Candidatus Rokuibacteriota bacterium
GAGGCCCATCGGCACCGAGAACATGATCGTGAACGGGTCCTTGAGCGAGCGGAACTGGGAGGCGAGGACCATGTAGACGAGGATCAGCGCGAGCAGTGAGGTGAAGTAGAGGCTCGAGAACGCCTCCCGCTGCTGCTCGGTCTGGCCGCCGAGCCGGATCGTGAAGCCGGCGGGGAGCGGGAGCTGCCGGAACTGCGCCTCCAGCTCCTCGGAGAGCGACCCGAGGTCGCGCCCGACCGCGTTGGCGGCGACGCGCACGATGCGCTGCTGGTGCTTCCGCTCGATCTCGACCGGGCCGGTGGACTTCGTGATCTCGGCGACCGTCGAGAGGAGCACCGGCCGCTCGTTGGCCGTGACGAAGAGGCGGCCGAGGTCGTCCGGCGTCCGGCGGTACGGCTCGTCGAGCTGGACGACGACGTTGTACTGGTTGCCCGTGCGCGGGTCCGTGAAGATCGACGGGTTCACGCTCGAGTTCGAGTTGAGGGAGAACAGGGCTGCCTGGGCGATGTCGCGCTGCGAGAGCCCGGCGGCCGCCGCCTTCTGGCGGTCCACCTTTACCTCGAACTGCGGGTAGTTCGCGTCGCGGCTGATGTGGACGTCGGCGACGCCCTCGGTGGCCTGCATGATGCGCGCCACCTCACGCCCGAGCGCCTCGCCGGTCGGCAGGTCGTACCCGAGGACCTCGGCCTCGATCGCGGTCTCCGAGCCGAAGTTGATGACGCGCGAGACGATCCCGCCGGTGACGAACCGGTACGTGGTGCCCGGGAATTGGCCGGCGAACTTCGGCCGCAGCGCGTTCACGATCTCCCGGTCGCTGCGCGTCCGCTTGTCCGCGGCCGTCAGGTAGACCTGGACGGTCGCGCTGTGGGGGCCCGTGTTCTGCGTGAAGACGGCGGAGCGCCCCTGCGGGATGCCCACGTTGGCGACGAGCGTCCGGAGCTCGTCCGGCCTGAGGTTGGCCCGGATGATGGACTCCATGCCGCGGACGATCCGCTCGGTCTCCTCGACGCGCGTGCCGACCGGCGCCTTGAAGCTCACCCGGAACTGCGACTCGTCGGAGGCCGGGAAGAACTCGCTCCCGATGAGCGGCTTGAGGCCGAAGGAGGGCGCGGCGATCAGGAAGAGGCTGCCGACGAACGAGACGGCGACCGTGCCGACGACGAGCCGGCGGTGGAGGAGCGCCCACTCGAGGACGCACTCGTAGACCACCTCCATGCCGTCGAAGAACCGCCGTGACCAGCGGCCCACGCGATGGTGGAACTTGCGGGAGGTCGGGTCGGGCGGCCGCTCGGGCTTGAGGACCCGGAGCGCGAGGAGCGGCGTCACGGTCCGGGAGACCAGGAACGAGGCGAAGAGCGAGACCGAGATCGTGAAGGTGAGCGGGATGAAGAGGAGCTTCGTCTGGCCTTCGAGGAACACCGTCGGGACGAAGACGATGATCGTCGTGATCGTCGCGACGAAGATCGGCATCGCGACCTCGCGCGCGGCGTCGAGCACGGCGCGCCGCCGCGGGTTGCCCGGCATGGCGAGGTGGCGGTTGATGTTCTCGAGCTCGACGATCGAGTCGTCCACGAGCCGGCCCACCGCGAGCGCGAGGCCGCCGAGCGTGAAGACGTTGATGGACTGGCCGAGGAAGTACATGGAGATGAAGGTGAGGAGGATCGAGAGCGGGATCGCGATCGAGATGATGAGCGTGGACGTGAGCGAGCGCAGGAAGACCAGGATGACGAGGAACGCGAGGGTCGCGCCCATGAGCGCCTCGTGCCAGAGGCTCTGGATCGCCTGCCGGATGTAGATCGACTGGTCGAACGTGATCGCCAGGTTCACGCCCGGCGGCACGCCGAGCATCTTCGGCATGAGCTCGCGGACCTGGTCCACGACGTTGATCGTGTTGGCGCCGGGCTGCTTGTTGACGCGCAGGAAGACGGCGCGGTTGCCGTTGACCCGCACGATCGCGGTCTGCTTCTCCGCCGAGTCCTCGACGGCGCCGAGATCCTTCACGTGGATCGGCACGCCGTTGGGGCCGGTCTTCCGGACGACGATGTCCTCCATCGGCTGGACGACCTTGAACTGGTTGTTCGTGTAGATGTTGTAGTCGAGACGCCCGACCCGGATGTCGCCCGACGGCAGGAGGAAGTTCGCGTCGTTGACCGCCTTCACGACGTCGAGGACCGAGAGCCCCTTGGCGTAGAGCTGGTCGCGGTTCAGGTTCACCGTGATCTGGCGCACCTTGCCGCCGTCCACCGAGGCCGACGCGACGCCGCCGAGGCGCTCGAGCTGGGGCTCGACCGTGTGGTAGGCGAGGTCGTAGAGCTGGCGCTCGTCCAGGCCCCCGCCCGACACGGTCACGAGCGCCACCGGGATGTTCGAGAGGTCGAAGCGGAGGATGAAGGGCTGCTTGATCCCGGAGGGCAGCGTGTTCAGGATCTGCTGGATCCGCTGGATGACCTCGGTCTGGCCGTTGTTCACGTCGGCGCCCCAGTTCATCCAGACGCGCACCGTCGAGAGGCCCTGGCGCGACTTGGACTCGACGAACTTGACGTCGCTGACGGCGCTCACGGCCTTCTCGATCGGGTACGTCACGGTCTTCTCGACGTCCACCACGCCGGCGCCCGTGTACGCCGTGCCGATGTTGATGATCGGCAGGTTGATGTTCGGGAAGAGGTCGATCGGCAGCCGGCCGAGCGCGACGAACCCGAGGAGCGCGATCGCGAGCGACGGCCGGCGAGCCCCCTGACGACCTCGACGAGCGTGCCCTCGCCGACGCCGGTGGTGATCGGCCGGCGGCCGACGACGCCGTTCTGCACCACGAACACCGCCGTGAGGTCGCCCTCCGTCGAGATCGCCTCGCTCGGCACGAGGACGGCGCCCGGGTGGCGCTCGATCACCAGCTCCACGCGCGCGTACATGCCGGGCTTGAGGAGCAGCTCGCGGTTCGCGATCTCCATTTCCACGCCGAGCGTGCGCGAGCGCGGGTCGAGGGCGTGGAGGATCCGCGTGGCGCGCGCCTCGAAGGTCTTGTCCGGGTACGCGTCCACCAGGACGCGCGCGACGGAGCCCACGCGGACGCGCGAGATGTCGCGCTCCTGGACCTCGACCTGGACCTTGACGACCGCGAGGTCCTGGAGGACGAGGATGCCCACCGACGAGCTCGAGGTCCCCGCGGCCTCCGAGCTGACGGCGGCGCCCGGGTAGAGGTTCCGCGCCGAGATGTGGCCCGGGAAGGGGGCGACGATCCGCGTGTTGTCGAGGTTGGTCTGGGCGATCTTGAGCGCCGCGCGCTCGCGCTCGACGTTGGCCCGGGCGAGGACGACCTGACTCTGCTGGGTGGCGATCTGGCTCTTCGCGACGGCGAGCTGGGCCTCCGCGGCGGCGAGCGCGGCCTGGGACGACTCCGCGTTCGTCCGTGAGTTGTCCCGGTCCATCGCGGAGATGAGGCCGCGGTGGTGGAGATCCTCGAGCCGCTGGGCGTTGCGTGCGTCGTTGACGGCGACGGCCCGCGCCCGCGCGAGGTTGGCCTCCTGGTTCGCCGCATTAGCCCGCGCCGACTCGACGTTCGACTCGGCGACCTTGAAGTTTGCTTCCGCCGTTCCGACGGCGGCGCGCGCCTGCTCGACGGCGGCCAGGAGCTCGGGCGCCTCGACCTCGACGAGGAGCTGGCCCTCGCGGACGAAGTCGCCCGGCTCGGCGCCGAGGCGCTTGATGTAGCCGCTGACCTTGGCGAAGATCGCGACCTGCTTCTGCGGCAGCACGTCCGCGGTGTAGGCGAGCTTCACATCGAGGTCCTTGCGGACGGGCGTCGTCACGCCCACGACGATCTCGAGCTGGCGGCGCGGCACCGCCGCGGCCTGCTGCTTCCGGATCCGCTCCGCGACGAGGAGCGTGACGAGGACGCCGAGGGCCAGGAGGACGACGAAGACCCGGTGCCGCCGCAGGAACTTCATCAACCCGATATTTTACCTCTGATCACGGTTCGCGTCGCTCCTCCGCGGGAGGGGTCACGCCCGCCGGGAAGACCCGGAGGCTCCCGTCGGCGGGGTTGACCGCGGTCAGCGGGGGCGTGGAGGACTCCCGGTCGGAGATCCGCCGCTCCCAGTGGCCGGGCACGAGCGCGGTACCGCCCGTGCCGGGCGCGGGGAGCCAGCGGTCCGGCACCCAGACCATGTCGGGACGCACGACCTCGCGCGGGCCGACGGTCGGGACGGGCGCGCGGCTTGCCGCGTTGATCTGGTCCACCGCGCGCGTGACGCCCGTGCCACCGCCGACCTGGAGGATCAACAAACCGCCCGCGAGGAGCGTTGCGCCGCGCATCAGGCGTCCTTCGGCGTCCAGTCCTTGAAGCGCTCGCGCAGCACCTTCTTGTCGAACTTGCCGACGCTCGTCTTCGGCACGGCCTCGACGATCGCGACCTCGTCGGGGAGCGCCCACTTGGCGAGCTGCGGGCGGAGGAAATCCAGGATCTCGGCGGGCGCGAGCGTCGTCCCGGGCTTGGGGACGACGCAGGCCAGCGGGCGCTCGACCCACTTCGGATGCGGCACCGCGATCACCGCGGCCTCGAGGACCTTCGGGTGGGACATGATCATGTTCTCGACGTCCACGCTCGAGATCCACTCGCCCCCGGACTTGATGAGGTCCTTCGTCCGGTCGGTGATCTGGACGTAGCCCTCGGCGTCGATCGTCGCGACGTCGCCGGTCCTGAACCAGCCGTCCCGGGTGAAGCGGTCGGCGGCCTCGGGGTTGTTGTAGTACGCCCCGACGACCCAGGGGCCGCGGACCTGCAGCTCGCCCATGCTCACACCGTCCCAGGGCAGCTCCGTGCCGGCGTCGTCCACGATGCGCGCGTCCACCCCGACCGACGGGTACCCCACTCTCACGCGGACGTCGTACTGCTGCTCCTCGCTCCAGTCCTGCATGTAGCTCTTGAGCCGCGTGACGGTGCCGAGCGGTGTCATCTCGGTCATGCCCCAGGCGTGCGACATCCGGACCCCGAACTGCTTCGCGTAGGCCATCTGGAGGTGCTTCGGCGCCGCCGAACCGCCGATCGCGATCGTCCGGAGCGACGAGATGTCCCATCCCTCCGTCTCGCACAGCTCCTTCACGGCGATCCAGACGGTGGGCACCGCACCCGTGAACGTGACCTTCTCATTCTGGATGATCTCGCAGATGTCCCGCGGCTGCGGGTTCGGCCCCGCGAAGATCTGGGTCGCCCCCACCATGACGCCGGTGAACGGGATGCACCACGAGTTCGCGTGGAACATCGGCACGATGTGGAGGACCGTGTCGTCCTCCGAGATCCCGAACTGATCCGCCATCGACTGGGCGAGGCAGTGGAGAAACATCGCGCGGTGCGTGTAGACGACGCCCTTCGGGTTGCCGGTGGTGCCGGAGGTGTAGCACATGCCCGCCGCGTCGGTCTCGTCGAGCGCGGGCCAGCCGGTCACGGGCGCCGCGTCCTTCAGGAGCGCCTCGTACTCGGTGAAGCCCGCGGGCACCGTCGCCTCATGCGTGTCACGCATGATGACGATCCGGCGCACGGTCGGCAGCTGGTCGCGGACGCCCGCGAGCACGGGCCACACGGAGGCGTCGGCGAAGATGATCGAATCGCCGGCGTGGTTGACGATGAAGGTCAGATCCTGGGGCGACAGACGGATGTTCAACGTGTGGAGGACCCCGCCCATGAGCGGCGCCGCCCAGTAGAGCTCGAGGTGGCGGTGGCTGTTCCACGCGAAGGTCGCGACGCGATCGCCCTTCCGGATCCCGAGGGCCGCGAGCGCGCCCGCCAGGCGCATCGTCCGCGCGGCGAAGTCGGCGTAGGTGTAGCGGTGGAGCGGCTGGCCCGGCACGCGCGTGGCGAGCGTCTTCTTCGCCCAGAGGCGGCGGCTCCGCTCGAAGAAATGGGTCAGCGTCAGCGGATAGTGCATCATGAGATCGTCGAGCGGCACGCTCATCTCATCGGCCTCCCAGATCCTCGGATGTGGCGCAGCGGAACCCGACGTGGTGGTGCCCCGCCGACGCGCCGCGCCGGTCGTAGGAGCGGCGGCGCGTGAGGGAGAGGCTTTCCGCGGGATCGTCGTGGCTCGCGCCGCGGACCACCACCTCCCCGTCGCCGGCGAACCCCTCGCGACCGTCACCGGGATTATACGGGTAGTAGACCCGGTGGAGCGGCGCCTCCTCCCGCGGGCCGTCGTCGCGTCCCATCCAGTAGGCACCCGCCTGGATCAGCATGACGCCGTCGCCGGCCGCGGGCGCGGGAAGGGCGGCGAAGGCGACGGTCGTGAGCGCCAGGGCCAGGCGTCGCACGAAGATCATGGTATCGTGTTGCCGCGATGCGCTCACGCTGGAACGAGGCTGAGGCCGCCGGCCTCGACGGTCTCGACCTCCTCGTCTACGCCTCCCGCCTGATCGGCGCCGAGCCCTCGCTCGTCGTCTGGGGCGGCGGCAACACCTCCATCAAGACGGTCGAGCGGGACCACCGCGGCCGCGAGGTCTCCGTGCTGAGGGTCAAGGGGAGCGGCTCGGACCTCAAGTCGATCCAGCGGAAGGACTTCCCCGGCGTGCGCATGGAGGACATCACGGCGCTACTTCCGCGCCGGGACATGGGCGATCAGGAGATGGTGAACTACCTGGCGCACGCCCTCCAGGAGCCGGGCGGCGCGCGCCCGTCCATCGAGACGCTGCTGCACGGGTTCCTCCCCGCCCACGCGGTCGTCCACACCCACGCCGACGCGATCGTCTCGCTCACGAACAACGACCGGTGCGGCGAGGTCTTCGCCTCGGTCTACGGCAAGGACGTCATCACGCTCCGCTACCTCCGGCCGGGCTTTCGGATCTCGCGTGAGGTCGCCGACGCGATCGCGGAGCACCCGGAGGCGAAGGCGCTCGTGCTCGAGCGCCACGGCACGATCACCTGGGGGGCGACGGTCCGCGAGGCGTACGAGGGAACGATCGAGCTGATCAGCCGCGCCGAGGAGGCGATCGCCGGGAAGAAGAAGGGCCGGCGCGTCTTCGGCGGGCCGCGCGTCGCCGTGCTCCCGCCCGCCGAGCGGCGCGCCGCGGCGCTCGCGGTGGCGCCCCGCCTGCGGGGCGTGCTCGGCCGCGCGCGCCGCGTCGTCGTCCTCTTCGACGACGCGCCCGACGTCGCGGAGTTCGTCTCGTCCGCCGACGCGCCGCGGCTCTCGCAGGTCGGGCCGGCCACACCCGACCATACGATCTACACCAAGCGCCTGCCCTGCTTCGTCGAGACGGACGGGTCCGGCGACCTCGCCGCGCACATCGAGCGCTCGATCGAGCGGTTCGTGGAAGCGTACACGCGCTACTTCGACGAGCACCGGGTCGGGGGCGCGGAGCTGGCGGACCCGCTGCCGCGCGTGGTCCTCGTCCCCGGCCTCGGCATGTTCACTTCCGGACGCGACCGGCGGACGGCGGGGATCGCGAACGACATCTACCGCCACACGCTCGACGTCATCGGCAACGCCTCCGCCTTCGGCGAGTACGTCTCGCTCTCCGCCCGCGACGCGTTCGAGGTCGAGTACTGGCCGCTCGAGCTGTACAAGCTGACGCGGGAGCCGCCCGAGAAGGAGCTGGCGCGGCGGATCGCGCTGGTGACGGGCGGCGGCTCCGGGATCGGCCGCGCCGTCGCGAAGAGGCTCGCGGCGGAGGGGGCCCACGTGGTCGTCGGCGACCTCGACGAGGCGGGAGCCGGGCAGACGGCCGACGAGATCGTGACGACGATCGGCGCAGGCCGGGCGCTCGGCGTCCGCATGGACGTCACGCGAGAGGACTCGGTGCGCGCGGCCTTCGACGAGGCGGTCCTCGCGTACGGCGGCCTGGACCTCCTCGTCTCGAACGCGGGCGTCGCCCACTCGTCGCCCGTGGACCGGATGCGCCTGGAGGACTGGGAGCGCTCCTTCGCCGTGAACGCGACCGGCCACTTCCTGGTGGCACGAGAGGCGATGAGGATCCTCAAGGCGCAGGGGCTCGGCGGCGCGCTCGTGTTCGTCGCGACCAAGAACGTGATGTCCCCGGGCAAGGACTTCGCGGCCTACTCGGCGGCGAAGGCGGCCGAGGCTCAGCTCGCGAAAGTGCTCGCGCTGGAAGGGGCGCCCCACGGGATCCGCTCGAACATCGTGAACCCCGACGCCGTGTTCCAGGACTCCAAGCTTTGGTCGGAGGACGTCCGGCGCGAGCGCGCCGCCGCCCAGGGCATCAGCGTGGATCAGCTCGAAGAGTTCTACCGGAAGCGCAACCTGCTCGGCGCGCGCATCCTGCCCGAGGACGTCGCCGAGGCCGTGTGCTTCCTCGCCTCCGACCGCTCCGCCAAGACGACGGGCTGCACGCTCACCGTGGACGGCGGCGTGAAGGACGCCTTCCCGCGGTGACGGCGGTGCCGGGGTTCGGCGTCCAGCTCCGCTCGCACCCGCCCGAGCGGCAGTGGCGGATCGTGCGGCGCCTCGAGGAGCTGGCCTTCGATTCGGTCTGGACCGGCGACCACGTCGCGTTCAACGTCCCGCTCCACGAGTCCCTGACGCTGCTGGCGTCCTACACGCCGATCACCCACCGGATCCGGATCGGCACGTGCGTCTACCTGCTGGCCCTGCGCGCGCCGGCGGTCGCGGCGAAGATGACGGCGACCCTCGACGTGCTCTCGGGCGGCCGGTTCATCTTCGGCGTCGGGGTCGGCGGCGAGATCCCGAAGGAGTTCGAGCTGTGCGGCGTGCCTCACCGGGAGCGGGGCGCGCGGGTCACCGAGGCGATCGACGTCGTGCGGACGCTCTGGCGCGACACGCCGGCGACGTTCGAGGGGCGGTTCACCCGGTTCCTGGCCCGCGCGGGCTGTCAGGGCGACGGCTGGGTGTCCTACGTCGTCCACCCGGAGCGGTACCGCGAGAGCGTGGCCAGGATCCGCGCTGCGGCCGAGGCCGCCGGCCGGACCCTCGACGGCTTCGTCTGCGCCCATCTCACCTTCATCACCGTCGCGCGCGACTACGAGAGTGCGAAGGCGGACTGGGTGCGCCTCCTGTCGAGACGGTACGCCCAGGATTTCGCGCCCCTGGCGGAGAAGTACGGCGTCATCGGCACCGCGGAGCAGTGCGCAGAGAAGATCGAGCGCTTCCGCGAGGCCGGCTGCACCTACTTCATCCTGGACACGATCGTCGATCCCGAGCAGCAGCAGGAGCACCTCGAGCTGATCGCCGCCGAGGTCCTCCCACGCCTCGTCCCGCGCTGACGCCATGGCGGACAAGCCGCGCGAGTGCCGCGCCCGCGTCATCGCGGTCCGGCGGCTCGCGGCGGCAATTCTAGAGATCGACCTCCTCATGGTGGAGCCGCCCGAGCTCGCTTTCGCCGCCGGCCAGTGGGTGTCGGTGCCGTTCGGGCCCAAGACCGTGCGCGCCTACTCGATCGCGTCGACGCCGCAGTCCCAGAAACTGCTGACGCTCTGCGCCGACGTGGCTCCCGGCGGGCTCGGCTCGCGGTGGTTCCGAGCGCTCGCCGCGGGGGACGAGGTGCGGTTCAAGGGGCCGCTGGGGGGCTTCGTCTTCACGCGCGCCGATCCCCGGCGGCCGCTCTTCGTCGCCGAGGAGATCGGGATCGTGCCCGTCCGCTCGATCGTCGGCGAGCTCTACGCGACGGGGTTCGGCCGGCCCGCGGCGCTCGCCTACTGGGCGCGTGACCCCGGCTGGCTCGTCTACGACGCGGAGTTCCTCTCGCTCGCGCGGCGCTACCCGAGCTTCGCGTACCATCCGGTCATGGCGAGCGCGACGGGCCCCTGGCAGGACGCGGCGGGCGGGCTCGCCGAGGTGGTGGACCGCATCGTTCCCGACGTCGAGGGTCTCGTGGCGTACGTGTGCGGCGGCGAGCGGATGATCCAGCGCGTCCGCGACCGGCTCGTCGCGAAGGGGCTCGACCGCAAGGCTGTCAGGTGGGAAAAATTCTGGTGACGAGGATGGGCGATGGCTGACCTGACCGGCGGCCAGCTGGTCGCGCGGGTGCTCAGAGAGGCCGGCGTCGGGCACGTGTTCACGCTGTGCGGCGGGCACATCCTGCCGATCTACGACGGCTGCCTCACTGAGGGCATCACGATCCTCGACTTCCGTCACGAGCAGGCGGCGGCGCACGCGGCCGACGCCTGCGCGCGGCTCACCCGCAACGTGGGCGTCGCGATCGTGGTGCCCGGTCCGGGCGTCACCGATGCCGTGACGGGCATCGCCAACGCGTACGCTGCCCGCAGCCCCGTGCTCTTGATCGGCGGCGCCGCCCCCCTCGCGCTGCGCGGGCTCGGCGCGCTCCAGGAGATGGATCAGGTCACGCTCATGCGCTCCGTCACGAAGGGGGCGTGGACCGTGCCCGAGACGCGGCAGATCCCCGAGGTCCTGACCACCGCGATCCGGACGGCGCTCTCGGGACGGCCGGGGCCGGTGTTCGTCGAGATCCCGGTGGACCTCCTGATGACGACGATCGAGGACCGCCTGGCGCCGATCCCCCAACGATACGTCCACCGCCCACGCCCCGCCGCCGATCCCGACGCCCTCGCGCAGCTCGAGCGGCTGCTCGCGGAGGCCGCGCGCCCCGTGGTCGTCGCGGGTGGCGGCGTGTACTGGGACGACGCCGCGAAATCGCTCGCGACCTTCGCCGAGCGGGCGGGCGTGCCGGTGTTCATGAATGGCGCGGGGCGCGGCGCGCTCGCCACCGCGCATCCGAACGCGTTCGCCCAGGCGCGCGGCTTCGCGCTGGGCCGGGCCGACCTCGTCCTCGTGCTCGGCGCCCAGCTCGACTTCCGCCTGGGCTACGGCCGGCCGCCGGTCTTCGCCGAGGGCGCGAGGGTCGCGGTGGTGGACGTGGATCCGACGGAGCTCGGACGCAACCGGCCGCTGGAGCTCGGGCTCTGGGGCGACCTCGACGTCATCCTGCGCCAGCTGGCGGAGGCGACGCCGAAGACGATGGCGGCGCGCGTCGAGCCCTGGCTCGCCGCGGTGCGGGCGCGCGAGACGGAGAGCCGGACGAAGCTCGACGGGTTCTGCGCGTCCGACGACGTGCCCGTGTCCCACTACCGGCTCGCCGCGGAGCTCGCGCGGGTCGTGACGCCCGAGACGATCGTCGTCGGCGACGGCGGCGATGTCGTCGGCTGTGCGTCCAAGATCGTGCCGCTCCACCGGCCGGGGCAGTGGCTCGACCCCGGCCCGCTCGGCTGCCTCGGGATCGGTCCGTCGTTCGCGCTCACCGCGAAGCTCCTGAACCCTTCCCAGCGCGTGCTCCTGATCGCGGGCGACGGCGCCTTCGGGCTCAACGGCATGGAGATGGAGACGGCGGTGCGCTTCGGCCTGCCGCTGACGTGCGTCGTCGGCAACGACGGCGGCTGGGGCCAGATCCGGAACCCCCAGGTCTCGTTCTACGGCGAGGCGCGCGCGGTGGCGACGTCGCTGCCGAACACGCGCTACGACCTGATGGTCGAGGCCCTCGGCGGTCGAGGCGTGCTCGTGACGGATCCCCGTGATATCGGCCCGCAGCTCCAGCGGGCCCTCGGATCGGACGAGGTCTGGTGCGTGAACGTCATCCTCGATCCGGAGGCCTACAAGAGAACGGGCACGGTCTCGATGGCGATCTAGCCCTGCGAATCACCTTTCTGTGCCCGCATGTGAGGATCGCCGGCGGCGTCCGGGCGATCCTCACCTACGCCGACCGGCTCGCCGTCCGCGGCCACGACGTCACGCTCGTCGTGCCGGCCAAGAGCCCGCCGCGCGCGGCGTGGCGGAACCTCCGCCACGCCGGCCCCGACTGGATGCCGGGGTTCCGCCCGCGCCTCCGCTGGGTCGCGCGGTGGCGGGCCGACGCGCTCCCCGATGGCGACGTCGTCGTGGCGACGGCGTGGGAGTCAGCCGCCGCCGCGGCTGGCGCCCCGGCGCGCTGCGGCGCCAAGTTCTACTTCGTCCAGCACTACGAGAGCCTCTACCACGGCACGCCCGCCACCGTGGACGCGACCTACCGGCTGCGGCTCCGGAAGATCGTCATCTCGACGTGGCTCCGCGACGTCATGCGCGAGCGATTCCAGAGCGACGGCGAGGTGCTGGTGACGCCCGTGGACCCGGTGCTCTTCCATGCCGTGCCGGTCACCGTCACCACGCCACGCCCGCGGGTCCTCATGCTCCAGCACGAGAAAGCGTGGAAGGGCGTCGCCGACGGTCTCGAGGCGGTGGCGCGCGTCAAGCCGCGCGTCCCGGGCCTGGTCCTGGTCGGCTTCGGCGTGAAGCCGCCCCCGGTCGCGCTCCCGTACGAGGAGTTCCACCTGAGCCCGCCCCAGGAGAAGCTCGCGGAGGTGTACTCGAGCTGCGAGATCTATCTCTGCCCCTCGTGGGACGAGGGGCTCGGCATGCCGCCCATGGAGGCGATGGCGTGCGGCGCCGCGCTCGTGACCTACGATAACGGCGGCTGCCGCGACTACGCGCGGGACGGCGAGACCGCGCTCGTCGCGCGACGCAGGGACGTCGCCGACCTCGCGGCCAAGCTCGAGCGCCTCGTGACGGATGAGACGCTTCGCGCGCGCCTCGCGAAGGCCGGCACGCGGTACGTGACGACGGCTTTCGAGTGGGACCGCGCCGTCGCCCGGATGGAGGCGCTCTTCCGCTAATGGCCGGCCTCCCCACGGTCGAGGCGCCCTGCGCCCTCTGCGGCGGCGATCGCGCCGAAGCGATGTGGACGACGCCCGACCGCGCCTTCGCTGTTCCCGGAACCTACACGGTGGCCCGATGCCACGACTGCGGCTTTCTCTACCAGCGGCCGCGCGTGCGCGACGACCGGCTGGCCGACTGTTATCCGGACCACTATCCCCGCCACCAGGAGCCGTCGCCGCGGGTGCCGTTCACGGGGTCGCCCGCGCGGATCCGGGCCGTGCGCTGGGCCCTCGCGCGCGGTCTCGGTTACGCGAGCCTCCGCGACGACCGAGCCGGACCGCTCACGCGCCTGCGCGCGCGCCGGCTTCTCAGCCGGCTGCGCTGGAGCTGCCCGCCGTGGACCGGGAGCGGACGCTATCTCGACGTCGGGTGCGGGTCGGGCGGCGCGCTCGGCGTGGCGCGCGCGCTGGGCTGGCAGGTCGCCGGCATCGAGACGGACGAGGCCGCGGCGGCGAAGGCGCGCCGCTTCACCGATGACCTCTACGTCGGCGACGTCCTCGACGCGCCGTTCGCGCCCGCCCGCTTCGACGTCGTCACGGCCCTCCACGTGCTCGAGCATCTGGCCCACCCCGTCGCGGCGCTCCGCCGCATGCTCGACTGGGTCGCTCCCGGCGGGCTCCTGATCGTCGAGGTCCCGAACGCGGGCGGGCTCGGCGCCCGCCTGTTCGGGGGCGCGTGGTCGGGGCTGGAGCTGCCGCGACACCTCTCCCATTTCACGCCGCGCACCCTCGCGCGGGCGGTGGAGCAGGCGGGCGGGCGGGTCGTCTGGTGCCTCCACCAGGCCAAGCCCCGGTACTACCTGCGGAGCTGGTCCAATTGCCTCCGGGACCGCGGGCTCGGCGGGCTCGCCCGCCTCTCGGAAGTCCGTCCCGTGTACGGCGTGTTGAAGCTCCTCCTGGAGCTCGGGCTGCCTCTCGTGAGCCGGGCGGGGCGCGGCGAAGTGATCAGGATCGGTGCCGTCCCGGCGCGGTCAGCCGCTCAGGCCACGTGCTAAGATTGAGCGCGCGATGCCGATCTACGAATACGAGTGTCACGGCTGTCGTCGGCGGGTGAGCCTCCTCGTGCTCCGGCCGTCCGCCGCGCCTCCTCCGACCTGCCCCCGCTGTCACGGATCCAACCTGAGCCGCCTCATGTCGCGCTTCGCCACCGTGAAGTCCGAGGAGGCGCGGCTCGAGGGGCTCGCCGATCCCTCGAACCTCGGCGATCTCGACGAGAACGATCCGGCGAGCGTCGCCCGCTTCATGAAGAAGATGGGCAAGGAGCTCGGTGAGGATCTCGGCGACGACTTCGAGTCCGCCGCGGACGAGGCGTTCAGCGAGAGCGAGACCGACGAGGCCGGCGCGGGCACGTCCTCCGACGAGAGCCTCTAGTGTCGCGTCTGCGAAATCATGTGAACGATCGCGCGGCGGGGCCGACGGGCACGCACGACAGGGGTCGCGGGACCACGCGGCACGCGTCCCCCGCCGAATGGGACCGCCTGGTCGGCGCCTCGCGGCTCAGGTCGCCATTTCTCACCTGGACCTGGCAGGCGGCGTGGGCGCGCGCCTTCGTCGCCGGCCATCGGCTCGAGATCCGCCGCGTCGAGGACGGATCGGGCCAGACCGTCGCGCTCTTGCCGCTCTTCGAGGCCGCGCCCGGCGTGCTCGCGGTGGTCGGGGGCGCCGAGGTCTCGGACTACCTCGACCTGATCGCGGTCCAAGGGCGTGAGGAGGAGGCGTGGATGGCGCTCCTCCAGTCGCGCGCGGCCGAGCGCGTCCTGTGGCAGCTCCACGCCGTGCCCGGCGCCTCGCCCACGGTGACGGCGCTCCCGCAACTCGCCCAGGCCTGCGGGCTCGAGGCCACGGTCGCCGTCGAGGAGCGTTGCCCGATCCTGGCGCTGCCGGGGACGTGGGAGGCGTACGTCGCGGCCCTCAGCAGCAAGCACCGCCACGAGCTCGGGCGAAAGATGCGGCGCCTGGAGCGCGAGGCGCCGGACGCCCGGCCGTCGTGCGCGGTGCGGCCCGAGGAGGTCCAGGCGCGGCTCGGCGACTTCCTCGACCTCCACCGCCGCTCCCGGACGGGGAAGGCGCGCTTCATGGATGCGCGCATGGAGGAGTTTTTCCGCGGCGCCGTCAGCGCGCTTGCCCAGCGGGGCGCGGCGCGCCTGTGGTTTCTCGACACCCCCGCCGGGCCGATCGCGTCGTTCATCACGCTCGAGTGGGACGGGACCGTCGGCCTCTACAACTCGGGCTTCCATCCCGACCGCGCCGCGCTCTCGCCCGGGGTCGTGCTGCTCGGCCACCTGATCCGTGACGCGATCGAGCGGGGCAAGCGCCGCTTCGATTTCCTGCGAGGCGAGGAGCGCTACAAGCACGAGTTCGAGCCCGTGGCTGAAGAGGTTTTCCACGTCAGAATCGGGCGAGCGGAGCCACCCGCATCTTTCTCAGGCCACCTGCGGTCCGAGCCGGCCTCGCGGACCCCGTTACAATGAACCTCCGGGTCGCGATGCTCTCCGTCCACACGTGCCCGCTCGCCGCGCTCGGCGGGAAGGAAACGGGCGGGATGAACGTGTACGTGCGCGAGCTCTCCCGCGAGCTCGGGCTGATGGGCGTGGAGGTGGATGTCTTCACGCGCTCGCAGAACCCGGCGATCCCGCGCGTGGTGGAGCTGAGCGAGCGCGCGCGGGTGATCCACCTGCCGGCGGGACCGGAGGCGCCGATGGCGCGCGCCGAGATCCACGCCCACCTCGACGAGCTCATCGACGGGATCGAGGCCTGGCGGCTCACGCGCGCCGGCGAGTACGACCTGATCCATGCCCACTACTGGCTCTCGGGCGTCGCCGCGCTCACGCTCGGCGAGCGCTGGGCGGTCCCGGTCCTCCAGATGTTCCACACCCTCGGCCGGCTGAAGAACCGTGTGGCCCGGCGCCCGGTGGAACTCGAGCCGGCGATCCGGCTCGCCGAGGAGACGCGCATCGTTGGGGCAGCCGATCGCATCGTGGCGGCGAATGTTGTCGAGCGCGCGGAGCTCCTCCGCGATTACGGCGCGCGTGCCCAACGCATCGCGACCATCCCGTGCGGCGTGGACACCGAGCTGTTCGCCCCGGGCGACCGTGCTGCGGCGCGGCGCGCGCTCGGGCTCGACGGGCGCCCGACGCTCCTCTGGGTGGGGCGCATCGCGCCCATCAAGGGGCTCGACACGCTGCTCGACGCGGTGGAGCGGCTGCGCGCAGCGGGGACCGCCGTGCGCCTCCTGATCGTCGGCGGCGACGCTGACGAGCCGCGCAACGGGCACGAAGCGACACTCCGCCAGCAGATCGCCGGGCTGGGCCTGACCGACGCAGTGAGCTTCCTCGGGCCCCGACCTCAAGATGTGCTGCCGAGCTACTACGCGGCCGCCGACGTCACCGTCGTGCCCTCGTACTACGAGTCGTTCGGGATGGTGGCGCTCGAGGCGATGGCGTGCGGGAGCCCCGTGATCGCCTCCCGCGTCGGCGGCCTCGTGACCACGGTGCGCGACGGCGTCACGGGCTTCCTCGTGCCCGAGAGCGACGTCGGGGCGCTCGCCGACCGCATTCAGGCGCTGATCGCCGACCCCGACCTCCGGTGGCGGATCGGGCGCGAGGGCGTGCGGTGGGCGGCGCAGCACCGCTGGCCCTGCGTCGCCGAAGCCGTCTGCCGCGAGTACGCGTCGCTCCAGCCGAGCGCGCGCGGGCACCTCGCCGGCGCCCGCTGCCACGCCTAGCCGGTGGTGAAAACCCGTCCGCTCGTCCCGGCGGCGCGGCGGCGTGTGCTAGACTCGCGCGGACCATGGCGACGCTTCTCGAAGTCAGGAACCTCACCACCGAGTTCGTGACGAGCGGCGGCGTCGTCCGCGCGGTGGACGGCGTGTCGTGGGACGTGCGGGAAGGGGAGACGGTTGCCCTCGTCGGCGAGTCGGGCTGCGGCAAGAGCGTGAGCGCGCTCAGCGTGATGCGGCTGGTCGCCGCGCCCGCCGGACGCATCGTCGGCGGCCAGGTGCTCTTCAAGGGCCGTGACCTCCTCGCCCTCTCCGAGGAGGAGATGCGGCGCATCCGGGGGCGCGAGATCGCGATGATCTTCCAGGAGCCCATGACGTCGCTCAACCCGGTGCTGACGATCGGGCGGCAGCTCACGGAGGGGCTCGAGATTCACCTGGGGATGACGCCGCCCGAGGCGCGGGCCCGGGCGGCCCTGCTCCTCGGGATGGTCGGCATTCCTGACCCGGCGCGGCGCCTGGGCCAGTACCCCCACCAGTTCTCGGGCGGGATGCGGCAGCGGATGATGATCGCGATGGCGCTGGCGTGCGAGCCGTCGCTGGTCCTCGCCGACGAGCCCACCACGGCGCTCGACGTCACGATCCAGGCGCAGATCCTCGAGCTCATGAAGGACCTCTCGCGCCGGCTCGGCGTCGCGATGCTGATCATCACGCACAACCTCGGCGTGGTCGCCCGTTACGCCGACCGCGTGAACGTGATGTACGCGGGCCGCATCGTGGAGCGGGGGAGCGCGCGCGAGCTCTACGCCGAGCCGCGCCATCCCTACACGCTCGGGCTCCTCAAGTCGGTGCCGCGGCTCGACGAGCCGCGCCGCGCCCGCCTCGACCCGATCGAGGGCCAGCCGCCCGACCTCACGCAGCTCGGGGCCGGCTGCGCGTTCGAGCCGCGCTGCGGATTCCGCGTCGAGCGGTGCACGGCCGACCGCCCGGAGCTCCGGCCGGCCGGGGGCGAGGGCCACGTCGCCGCCTGCTGGGAATTGGGGCGCGTCGCCCGGACACCGGCCGCGCGAGTCCAATGACCGACGAGCGCCCGCTCCTCGAGGTGCGGGATCTCGTCAAGCACTTCCATGTCGGCGGTGGGCTGTTCGGCGGCCCGGCCGGCGTGGTCCGCGCGGTGGACGGCGTGAGCTTTTCTCTCCGCCGCGGCGAGACAGTCGGGCTCGTCGGCGAGTCGGGGTGCGGCAAGACGACGACGGGCCGATGCATCCTGCAGCTCGAGCGCCCGACGAGCGGCGAGATCGTCTTCGAGGGGCGTGACCTGACGAAGCTCGACGACGTGGAGCTCCGGCCCTTCCGCCGCCGGATCCAGGTGATCTTCCAGGATCCCTACAGCTCGCTCAATCCCCGAATGACGGTCGGCCAGATCCTGGCCGAGCCGCTGGCCGTCCACGGGATCGTCCCCGAGCGGGCGAAGCGCGAGACGCGGGTGCGCGAGCTCCTGGCGCACGTGGGGCTCCTGCCCCAGCACGCGCACCGGTATCCCCACCAGCTCTCGGGCGGCCAGCGGCAGCGCGTCGGGATCGCGCGCGCGCTCGCGATGGAGCCTTCCCTGATCGTCTGCGACGAGCCGGTCTCGGCCCTCGACGTGTCGATCCAGGCGCAGATCATCAACCTCCTGGAGGACCTGCAGCGGGAGTTCGGCCTGACCTACCTCTTCATCGCCCACGACCTCTCCGTCGTGCGGCATATCTCCGACCACGTGGCCGTCATGTACCTCGGGAAGATCGTGGAGCTGGCCGACCGGAAGTCTCTCTACGACGACCCGCTGCACCCCTACACGAAGGCCCTCCTGGCGGCCGTGCCGATCCCTGACCCGGAGCTCGAGGCGCGCCGCGAGCACATCGTGCTGCGCGGCGAGGTGCCGAGCCCCCTCCGGCCGCCGTCGGGCTGCGTCTTCCATCCCCGGTGCCCGATCGCCATCGAACGCTGCGCCCGCGAGGTCCCCGAGCTCAGGGAGATCCGACCCGGGCACGGCGCGGCGTGCATCCTGGCTTGACAGGGTGCATGCTTGGTGAGTAACTTTGCTGAACCCTTTCATCGACGCCCGCGATTTCTCGGGTAACCAGAAGCATGGCGACCAATGGAGGTGGCCGATGCGACGATACGCCGGTCTGCTGACCCTCATCCTGGCCGTGGCGCTCGCCGCGCCGCCGGCCCCCGCGCAGGAGAAGCCGCGGTACGGCGGCGAGCTGGTCTTTCCGGTGCCGTCCGAGATGCCCTCGTACGACGGGCACCGGGAAAGCACCTTCGGGCTGATCCACCCGATCGCGCCCCACTACAACACCCTGCTCCGGGTCGACCCGACGGACCCCACGGGCACGAAGCCGATCGGCGATCTCGCCGAGAGCTGGACGGCGTCGAAGGACGGGCTGGTCTACACGTTCAAGCTGCGCCGGGGCGTCAAGTTCCACGACGGCAGCCAGATGACCTCGAAAGACGTCAAGGCCTCCTACGACAAGATCATCTTCCCGCCCGCGGGCGTCGGCAGCGAGCGCAAGGGCTCGTACGCCGTGGTGGAAGTGGTGGAGGCGCCCGATCCCTACACGGTCCGGTTCCGCCTCAAGTGGACCGCCGCGTCGTTCCTGACTTCGCTGGCATCGCCGTGGAACTTCATCTACAAGGCGGACATCCTCGCCAAGGACATGCACTGGTACGAGAAGAACATCATGGGCACGGGGCCCTTCACCTTCGTCGAGCACGTGAAGGGCTCGCACTGGGTCGGCAAGAAGAACCCGAACTACTGGGACAAGGGCAAGCCCTATCTGGACGGCTACCGGGCCCTCTTCATCAAGGCGTCGTCGGCGCAGGTGGCCGCCATCCGGGGCGAGCGGGCTCACATCCAGTTCCGCAGCTTCACCTCCGCCGACCGCGATAATCTCAAGGCCGCGCTCGGGGACAAGATCACGGTCCAGGAGAGCCCCTGGGACTGCATCCTCATGGTCACGACGAACCACGAGAAGAAACCCTTCGACGACAAGCGGGTCCGCCGCGCGCTGACCCTGGCGCTCGACAGGTACGAGGGCTCCAAGGCGCTTTCCAGGATCGCCATCGTCAAGGAAGTGGCGGGCGTGGTGGTCCCGGGCACACCGTACGCGACGCCGCCCCAGGAACTGGAGAAGGTGGCGGGTTACTGGCGCGATGCCAACAAGTCGCGGGCGGAGGCCCGGCGTCTCCTGAAGGAGGCCGGCGTCCCCGAGGGGTTCTCGTTCACCTTTCGGAACCGCGGGTTGCCGATGCCCTACGAGCCGCTCGCCGTGTGGATGATCGACCAGTGGCGCCAGATCGGGCTCAACGTCAAGCAGGACGTGGTCGAGGCGGCGGCCTACTTCGGAGAGCTCCGCAAGGGCGCCTTCGACGTCGCGATGGATTTCCAGTGCGGCTACATCGTGGAGCCCGACCTCGACCTCTACAAGTTCCTGTCGTCGGACAAGAACCCGGCCAACTACTGCCGGTGCAAGGACGAGGTGCTCGACGACCTCTACCTCAAGCAGGCGCGCGCCCTGGACGTGGAGGAGCGCAGGCGCTACATCAGGCAGTTCGAGAAGCGGCTCCTGGACGAGGAGGCCCACTCGTTCATGACGCTCCAGTGGCATCGGATCATCCCGCATTCGAGCAAAGTGAAGGGCTGGCAGGTCACGCCCAGCCACTATCTCAACAACCAGCTGGACGCGGTCTGGCTGACCGAGTGACCCTGACGCGCCCGGCCGTCGGCGGCGAGCGTCGGTGCGCCGCCGGCGGCCGGGTCGCTCATGGACGCGGATGACGAAGTTCATCGTCAGGCGACTGCTCCTCATGATCCCGACCCTGCTCGGGGTGGCGGTGCTCATCTTTCTCCTCCTCCGCATCGTCCCCGGTGACGTCGTGGAGGCGCGGTATGTGGGCGGTCAGGGCCAGTTCGTCTCTGTCGAGCAGATGGCGATGGAGCGCGCCAAGCTCGGCCTCGACCAGCCGCTCTGGAAGCAGTTCGTGGCCTGGATGGGCGGGCTCGTCCGGCTCGACCTCGGCATCTCGATGTGGACGGGCGCGCCCATTACCGAGGAGATCAAGCTCCGCTTCGCCCTCTCGTTGCAGCTCGCGGTGATGGCGACGATCGTGGCCACGGTGCTCGCGATCCCGCTCGGGATCGTGGCGGCGCTCAAGCAGGACACGTGGATCGACTACGGCGTGCGCGTGTTCTCCATCGCCGGGCTCGCGATGCCGTCGTTCTGGCTCGGCATTGTGTTCATCCTCGGCCTGCTGATCATCTTCGAGTGGCTGCCCCCGATGGTCTACACCCCGTTCTGGGTCGACCCCTGGCAGAACATGTTGCAGCTCGTCTGGCCCGCGCTGGCCGTGGGCTACCGGTACTCGGCGGTCGCAACCCGGATGACTCGTTCGGCAATGCTGGAAGTATTGCGCGAGGACTACATCCGAACCGCCCGCGCCAAGGGGCTCTGGACCAAGCTGATCCTCGCCCGCCACGCGCTGAAGAACGCGATTCTGCCGGTGCTCACGGTGATCGCCCTCGAGTTCGCGTTTCTGCTGGGCGGACTCGTCGTCACCGAGCAGGTGTTCAACCTGAACGGCCTCGGCCTGCTCTTCGTGGAGGCGATCGCACGCCGCGACTACACGCTGACCCAGGCGCTGGTCATGCTGGTCGCCACGGTCTTCATCGTCGTCAACTTCACGGTCGATCTGTTGTACGCCTGGCTCGACCCGCGGATCAGGTTCAGGTGATGGCGGTCCCGCGGCCCGTCGAGAGGGTCGCCGAGATACCCCAGATCGCCGAACCCCACCGCTGGCTCCGCGCGGTGGGGGAGTTCTGCCGCCGGCGCCCGCTCGGCGCGCTCGGCGCCGCCGTCGTCCTCCTGAACATCGCCGTCGCGCTCCTGGCCAGCCTGCTGTCGCCGTACGACCCACTCGCCACCGACTACGGCACGATGCTCGGGGCGCCGAGCGCCGCACATTGGCTGGGCACGGACGCGTTCGGACGCGACGTGCTCTCGCGGATCCTCTATGGCTCCAGGACGGCGATGCTCGTCGGCTTTTCATGCGCGGTCGTGGGGGCCACGCTCGGCGCGGTCATCGGCGTGACGAGCGCCTACTTCGGTGGGAGGGTCGATCTCCTGGTCCAGCGTGTGATGGACGTCTTTCTCTCGTTCCCCCTGATCATCCTGGCGCTCGCAGTCGTCGCGATCCTCGGCACCGGCATCGGGAACGTCATCATGGCGATCACCGTCCCGATGATCCCGCGCGCGGCGCTGGTCTCGCGGTCGAGCGCGCTCGCCATCCGCGAGATGCCCTACGTGGACGCGGCGCGGGCCGCGGGCTACGGGCACGCGCGGATCGTCCTGCGCCACATGCTGCCGAACGTGATGGCGCCCTACCTGATCATCCTGACCGCGTTCCTCGGGCAGGCCATCCTGCTGGAGGCCTCGCTCTCGTTCCTCGGGCTCGGCGTCCAGGAGCCCATCGCCGCGTGGGGGCTGATGTTG
>JACPCG010000047.1 GCA_016179925.1 Candidatus Rokuibacteriota bacterium
CCTGGTACCGCGAGGCCTCGTCATCGTCGACGAGAGTCTCGCCGGCGAGCTGCCGCCGGGCCGCGCCCTCGCGGCGCCGCTCCGGCGTACGCTCCGGGCCGACGCGGCCGCGCTCGGGGCGGTAGGCCTCCTCGTTGCGCGAACCGGGGTGCTCGAGCGCGACGCCGTGCTGGCGGCGGTGGACGCGATCGGCGGGAAGGACGCGGGCGCCCTTCGCGCCGCCGTGGAGGCCGCGGTCCCCGGCGGGTGAAGATCTAACCTATGCGCGCTTGAGGGTGCGATGCACCAGCTCGCACCACGGGCGATTGGTCGCCGCTTCCGCGTCGCCCGACGGATACGAGGTGTCCTTGCTGACGGTGGCCCTCTCGTCGTCGAGGCCTCCGATCCTGGGTTGGTGGGCGTCACACCAGCGCACGGCCAGGATCTCCTCGATGGGGTCGCGTTCCGGGGCGCAGCCTGGGCAGTAGGAGGTGGCGAGATTCGGCGTCTCGGCAAGCTCGCTCACACCTGCCCTTGCAAGCACGCCCGATGCCAGTCCCATAAACTGGCGACGAGGCGAGACTTACCATTCGTTCAAAGCTGGGCGCGTGACAGCCAGGCGCGCACGGGCGACCAGAGTGTCAGGCAGGAGCCCTCACAGGCGGGTCTTGATGCGCTCGACGGCCTCCGCGGTCTCCTCGCGGGAGCCGAAGGCGGTGAGGCGGAAGTAGCCTTCGCCGCTCGGCCCGAATCCGGAGCCCGGCACGCCGACCACGTGGGCGGCGGCCAGGAGCGTGTCGAAGAAGTCCCACGACGACAGGCCGGCGGGCGTGCGGACCCAGATGTAGGGCGCGTTACGCCCGCCGTAGACGGTGAATCCCGCGCCCGTGAGCCCGTCGCGGATGATCCTTGCGTTCGCCATGTAGCGGTCCACCAGCGCCCGCACTTGCTTCTGCCCTTCCGGCGTGTAGACGGCGGCGGCGGCCTTCTGGATGATGTACGGCGGCCCGTTGGACTTGATCGCCACGCGGCGATGCCACAGCGCATTGAGACTCATCTCTGTGCCGCCGGCGGTCCGTCCCCGCGCCTCCTTCGGCACGACGGTGTAGGCCAGCCGCATGCCGGTGAACCCGGCGTTCTTGGAGAAGCTGCGGCACTCGATGGCCACCTCGCGCGCCCCGTCGATCTCGTAGATCGAGTGGGGGACCTCCGCATCGGCGATGTAGGCCTCGTAGGCGGCGTCGTACAGGATGGTGGCCTCCTGCGCGCGGGCGTAGTCGACCCAGCGCTGGAGCGCCTCCCGCGTCACCACGGCGCCGGTCGGGTTGTTGGGGTAGCAGAGGTAGATGAGGTCGACGTGCCGATCGGGCAGCGCCGGCTGGAAGGCGTTCTCCGCGGTGCACGGCAGGTACACGAAGCCCGCATAGCGGCCGCTCTCGTCCGCGGGGCCGGAGCGTCCGGCGACCACGTTGCTGTCGGCGTACACCGGGTAGACCGGATCCATCAGGGCCACCACCGAGTCGCGGGCGAAGATCTCCTGGAGGTTGGCGCTGTCGCTCTTGCCGCCGTCGCTCACGAAGATCTCGTCGAGGCCGACCTTCACGCCGCGCGCGCCGAAGTCGTGAGCGGCGATCGCCGCGAGCAGGAACTCGTAGCCCACGTACGGGCCGTAGCCCTTGAACGTCTCGGCCCGCGCCATCTCGTCGGCGGCCTCGTGGACGGCGCGGATCACCGCCGGCGGCAGCGGCTGCGTGACGTCGCCGATCCCCAGGTTGATCAGGCGGGCGTCGGGATGGGCGTCGCCGAACGCCTTCGTCCGGCGCCGGATCTCGCTGAAGAGGTAGCTGGCCTTGAGGTTGAAGTAGTGCTCGTTGACTTTGGGCACGGCGTTCTCCCCATCAGAGAGGATACAGTAGGGGCGGGCGACGCCATGTCGGAGCACACGAGGAGGCCGCCATGCTGGCGATCTGGGTGAAGGTACGCATCAAGCCGGAGCTGCGGCAACGGTTTCTCGAGGCGATCGAGGTGGACGCGCTCGGATCCGAGCGGGACGAGCCCGGCTGCCTGCGGTTCAACGTGCTCCAGGACGAGCGCGACGCGAACGTCTATTACTTTTTCGAGGTCTACAAGGACGAGGCCGCGCTGGAGGCCCATCGCGCCATGCCGCACTACGCCGTCTGGCGTGCGGCCGCCGACACGCTGGACGGGCCGACCGAGGCGACCCGCTGCACGATCGTCCTCCCGGCTGCGCCCAGCTACTGGAGCCTTCGCAAGTAACCTCGATCACCGTCAAGGAGGCTCACGACGATCCAGGGAGGTTCTCCCTCCTCTCTGGCTCCAGCGGGAGACCGTTCACCGTGACGACGGGCAGCAAACAAAGCGTGCTCGCGGTCAGCATCGCCTCCGCAGGCTGGTACAAGTCGAACATCGTGAAGCTGTCTTCGTCCGTCGGGAGGCCCAGCCTCTTCGTCACCCACAACCTGGGGGAGTCGTCGTGCTCACTGAGAAGCCGACGGCATCAAGGTCAGCCTCGTCGTCGACCTGCGACTGATATATTGACGATCGTGGGGGCGAACGGTGCCGGTAAGAGCACGATCCTCAAGTCCATCGTCGGCGAGCTTCCGCCCTTCCACGGGGAGATCCGCTTGAGGGGCCCGGACACCACGCGCGACCCGGCGCCTCCGGGCCGAGCGGCGCCCGCCGCGCACTCCCGAACTCCGAGCGTGAATCCTTCCCAAGGAGCGTGAGCATGGCGACCAAGCCCGTAGAGCGAGAGGCGACCACGAGCGAGAGCTTCCTCGACCGCGCCCGGAAGCTCCTGATGCGCACGTCCGGCGGCGAGTTCTTACTGCCGGTCATCGAGCGCGCCAAGGGCGCCACCATCACCGACGTGGACGGCAAGGAGTACCTGGACTTTGCGTCCGGGCAGATGTGCGCCACGCTCGGCCACAGCCATCCCCGCATCGTGGACGCCATCAAGCGGAGCGTCGCGCGCGTCATGCACGTCTACAGCGGCATGGTGAGCCCGGAGGTGGTGGGGCTGGCCGAGCGGCTGGTCGACGTCCTGCCGGCGCCGCTGCGGAAGGTCTTCTTCCTGAGCACGGGCGGCGAGTCCACCGAAGCCGCCATCAAGATCGCGAAGAAGGCGACCGGGAAATACGAGGTGGTGAGCCTGGCCGACTCGTTCCACGGGTCCACCTGGGGCGCCGCCTCGAGCACCTTCATCCAGAGCCGGCGCGCTGGCTACGGCCCCACGGTGCCCGGCACCTACGTCATCCCTGCGCCCAACTGCTACCGCTGCCCCCTCGACCTTGCGTTCCCGTCGTGCGACTACGCGTGCGCACGGATCGGCTTCGACCTGGTCGACACGCAGACGACCGGCTCGCTGGCCGCGCTCATCGCCGAGCCCATCCAGGGCGCGGCGGGGATGGTCGAGCCGCCGCCCGGCTACCTCGGCGTCCTCCAGCGCCTCTGCCGCGAACGCGACATGCTCTTCGTCCTCGACGAGGCGCAGACCGGCCTCGGCCGCGTGGGGCAGATGTGGGGCTTCGAGGCCGACGGGGCCGTGCCCGACATCGTCGCCGTCTCGAAGACGCTTGGCGGCGGGATTCCGCTGGCCGCCGTGGCCACGTCGCCAGCCATCGAGGAGCAGGCCTACCGGAACGGCTTCTGGTTCTACACCTCGCACCTGAACGAGCCGCTGCCGAGCGCCGTCGGCCTCGCGGTGATCGATGCGATCCGCGAGGAGAAGCTGGTCGAGGCGGCACGGGAGAAGGGTGCCTACCTCAAGAACGGCTTCCTGCGACTGAAGGAGCGCCACGAGATCATCGGCGACGTCCGCGGCCGGGGCCTCCTGATGGGCATCGACTTCGTGCGTGACCGCGTGAGCAAGAAGCCGGCCGAGGCGGAGGGGGAGACGATCACGCGCCTCTGTCTCGAGCGCGGCCTCTTCATGTCGCCGATCCGCCAGCGCGGGCGGTACTTCGTGTGGCGGGTGGCACCGCCCCTCACGATCTCCTATGCGGAGATGGACCGCTCGCTGGAGATCGTCGAGCAGGCGATTCGCGCCGTCACCCGCTTATGATAAAAGGGTGAGAGCAGCGTGTTTCAGCCCAACCAGCGTGTCAAGGTCGACCTCTCCGGCATGACCGTCAAGGGCGTGTCGTTCAGTCAGAACGTCCGCGAGGCGCCGGGTACCATCCTGCAGCAGACGTCGGTGGAGCCGCCCGTCTATCTCGTCGAGCTGCTCTTCAGCTTCAAGGGCGTCAAGCGAGTGGAGGTGCCGCAGGAGCGCATCCAGCCGATGTAGTCGCGTCCCCTCACGCTGGAGGCAGGCTCAGGTCGGTCGTTGGGCGATCAACCGCTCGACGCTGTGCTCGTGGAGCAGGCCGTCGGCCGCGCAGCTGATCATGCCGCGCTCGTGGTCGATGACGCGCCAGTCGTGATACGCGCCCCGGAGCTCGCCCGAGCCGAAGTAGTCGATCCGCTCGCCCTTCTCGACGTAGACGGACTCGGCCGTGAACACGATGTGGGCGTGATACCCGCCTGGGAGTGTGACCGACTTGAGCCGCCGGTAGAGCCGCACCGCGCCTGCCGTGGCACGTAGTGGATGGCGCCACACGAGTACACGACGTGGAAGGGGCCCCTGAGATGAGCACGCGCCATGTCGCCGTGGACCCAGCGCACCCGGACCTCATGCGCGCACGCGAGGCGCTCGGCCTTGTCGATGCCGGCCCGAGACAGCTCGACGCCAGTGACGTCGAAGCCGCAAGCGGCGAGGAAGACGCTGTCGCGCCCCTCGCCCGATCCCAGCTCGAGCACGCGAGCCCTCCGGGGCAGGAGCCGCACCACCTCCCGCGCCAGCTCCGAGGGCTCGGTGCCCCATATGTACTGGTGGGGCGTGCGGACGTACTCGCGTGCCCAGGGGCTCCGCATCCCGTCACCCCGGGGGCGCCTTGAGCCACCCGACGTAGACGTCGGACCCCTCGATCTTCACCGCGTAGGCGGCGACCGCGTGCCCGCCCGGGTGGTCGGGCTCGCCTGTTCGCACGTCGAAGGTCCAGCCGTGCCACGGACAGGTCACGACGCTGCCCTCGAGCCGCCCGTCGGCCAGCGGCCCTCCCCGGTGCGGGCAAATGTGATTGATGGCGAAGAACTCGCCGTCGACGTTGAAGAGTGCCATGGGCTTGTCGGCAGGACCGATCACGCGCTTGCCGCTGCCCGGCGGAATGTCCGACCGCTCGGCGACCTTCATCCAGCTGAGGCCGCGCGCAGCCTCTTTCATCGGGAGGATCCCGCTGCGGTGATGCGAGCCGGAGGTTGGGTCATCGGCGACACCTCCGCCCGGTGTACGGGCCTCAGCGAGCGAGGACAGCGGGACTGTAGGCTCGGCCCACGCGTCCTGTCAACGGCGCGGCGGCTTGCCTTGACCTGAAGTCCCGCGCATGGTAACCGTCCGAGCACACCGCCGCGGCCATGGCAGGAGGCTACTTCGTGAGCACGGTGACGGACCTGGTGCAGTGGGGGCTTCGCGGGGCGTCGCAGCCACGCCGGCGCGCGCTCGCGCTCCGCGTCGGTGCCGTGCTCGCCTTCCTCGGGCTGTGGAGCCTCGCCTCGGGGCTGGTCGTGCTCCTCGACCTCTTCAATCCGATCTTTCTCGCCGGTCCCTGGCTCGTCCTGGGGAAGGTGGTTCAGCTCGCAGCGAACGGGCAACTCTGGGAGCACGTCGGCGCCACGCTCTTACGGGTCCTCGTGGGCTTCACGTCCGGCGCGGTCCTGGCTCTGGCCCTCGGGCTCCCGGCCGGGCACTTCCGCGCGGTCCGCAACGCCCTCGAACCGATCGTCGAGCTGTTCCGGCCGATCCCGCCCCTGGCGATGCTGCCGCTCTTCATCGTGTGGGTCGGGATCGGCGAGACGTCGAAGATCACGTTCATCACCTATGCGACGTTCTTCCCGATGTTCCTCACCACCGTCCACGCGGTGCAACAAGTCGACCCGCTGCTCCTGCGGGCCGCGTCGAGCCTGGGGGCCCGGCGCACGCAGCTCTTCTTCCGGGTCGTCCTGCCGGCGGCGCTGCCGGAGATCCTGACGGGGATCCGGCTCGGCGTCGCGCTCTCGTTCTTCGTGATCGTCATTTCCGAGTTCATCGGCGCCGAGCAAGGGCTCGGGTACCTGATCAACGACGGGCGGAACTTCTTTCTCGTGCCCCAGATGCTCGGCGCGGCGATCGTGCTCGGCCTCCTCGGCTACGGCGGCAACGCCCTCGTCGTGCTCCTCGAGCGCCGCTGGCTCCGGTGGGAGCATCCGCCCTCCGCATGAGCACCGTGGGCGTCGGAGGGGCCGGCGGCGCGCGCGTGCAGATCGAGGGCGTCCACAAGTCGTTCACCCTGGACGGTCGCTCGGCGCCCGCGTTGATCGACATCAGCCTCGAGGTCCAGACGGGCGAACTGCTGTGTCTGCTCGGCCCGTCGGGATGCGGCAAGTCGACGCTGCTCAACATCGTCGCCGGCTTCCTCCCGCCGACGGGCGGGCGGGTGCTGGTGGACGGCTCGCCGATCACGGGTCCCGGGCCCGAGCGTGGCGTGGTCTTCCAGGAGTACGTCCTGTTTCCCTGGCTCACCGTGGCGCAGAACATCGAGTTCGGGCCGCGGCTCATGGGGGTCCCGGCGGCCCGGTGCCGCGAGATCACGGCGCGGTACCTCGAGATGGTGGGGCTGAGCGAGCACGCGACGAAGTTCCCGGTGCAGCTCTCCGGCGGGATGAAGCAGCGGGTCGCGATCGCCCGGGCGCTCGCCAATAGCCCGTCGATCGTCCTGATGGATGAGCCGTTCGGCGCGCTCGACGCGCAGACGCGGGAGGTCATGCAGGAAGAGCTCTCACGCATCCAGCGGGTCGAGCACAAGACCATCGTGTTCGTGACTCACTCGATCAGAGAAGCGGTCTACTTGGCCGATCGCGTTGTCGTGATGACCTCGTCGCCCGGGCGGATCAAGGAAGTGTTCCCGATCAAGCTGCCGGAAACCCGGAACCGGTTCGCGCCCGAGTTCACCCACTACGAGAGCGAGATCACGCGGGTGGTGAAGGAAGAGGTCGCGAAGGTGCACGAATGATCAGGGCCCTCGCGCTCGTGGCGTTCCTGATCGTGTGGGCCGCGGTCTCCCACGGGAACCGGAGCCTTCAGGCGATGAACCCGATCCTGCTGCCCACGCCGGGTGAAGTGGTCGCGGTGGCCGTGTCCCTGGCGCGCGACGGCTCGCTCGAGCGCCATCTGCTCGTGTCGTCGCTCCGAATCGCCGAGGGGTTCGGCCTGGCGGCGGTGACCGCCCTCGCGCTTGGCGTGCTGGTCGGGCTCTACACGCCGGCACGGCTCGCAGTCGAGCCCGTGATCGAGTTCGTCCGGCCGATTCCCCCGCTCGCGTTCCTCCCGATGTTTCTCGTGTGGTTCGGCCTCGGCGAGACGTCGAAGGTCGCGTTCATCACCTATACGACCTTCTTTCCGATGTTCGTCGGGATCACGGCCAGCCTGCTCCGCGTCGACATCATGCTGCTCCGTGCCGCCGCGAGCCTCGGCGCCACGCGGCTCCAGCTCCTGCGGCGCGTGGTGGTGCCGGCCGCGCTCCCCGGCATCGTCGTCGCGCTGCGCCTGGGCTTCGGGCTCGCCATCTTCGTCATCGTGGGCGCGGAGTTCATGGGCGCGGACGCCGGCCTCGGCCACCTGATCATGGAGGGGCGCGTCTTCTTCAATCCGGCGCAGATCGTCATGGGGGCCCTGCTCCTCGGGATTTTCGGATCACTCGTCAATGGTCTCTTGCTGGCCGCCGAGCGGCGCGCGCTCCGATGGCGCGCGCTGCGGTGACGCGGCCGTGGCCGCTCGAGCCGAAAGGAGTCGGAGAATGCGATACGTGACCGTCGTCCTGACCATGCTGCTGATCCTCGGCGGCGCCGCCGACGCGCTCGCGCAGAAGCC
>JACPCG010000048.1 GCA_016179925.1 Candidatus Rokuibacteriota bacterium
ACTACTTCGTGAACCTCTACGACACGCTCACCCGCTGGGACACATCGCTGCGCCTGGTCCCCGGGCTCGCCACGTCATGGAAGAGCGTCAACGACACGACCTGGGAGTTCACCCTCCGCCAGGGGGTGAAGTTCCACGACGGCTCGCCGCTGACGGCCGAGGACGTCAAGGCGACGCTCGAGCGGAACCTCGTGCCCGGTAAGACCGTCGTCGTGGCGGGGTTCGCCACGATCCAGGCGGTCGAAATCGTGAACCCGACGACCATACGCATCGTCACCAAGAAGCCCGACCCGCTGCTGCTCGTGCGCATGGCGCAGATGGGCTCGCAGATTCTGCCCGCGCGCCTCACGACCGACGAGGGCGTGAAGCAGCTCGCCCGCCGTCCCGTGGGGACGGGGGCGTACAAGTTCGTCGAGTGGGTGAAGGACGAGCGGCTCGTGATGGAGGCCAACCGCGAGTGGTGGGGCTGGGAGGGCAAGGCCCCCGCGATCGACCGCGTCGTCTGGAAGCCGATCCCCGACGACTTCCCGCGCATCGTCGCGCTCGACAAGGGCGAGGCGGACATCATCACCAACGTGCCGCCCGACCGCATGAAGGCGCTCGCCGACGGCCGGACCACGAAGATCGTGAGCGCCCCCGCGACGCGGGGCGCTCCACCACGCGCTCGACGTCAACGGGCTGATCAAGAACCTCTACGCCGGGATGGGCAAGCCCTTCTCGGGCGGTCTCGCCGACACCGACTTCGGCTACAACGCGGCGCTCAAGCCCTATCCCTTCGATCCCGCGAGGGCCAAGCTCCTCCTCGCCGAGGCCGGGCGCGCCGGCGGCATCGACGTCACCCTCTACGCCGGCAGCGGCACGATGGTGAACGACAAGTTCCTGCTCGAGGCGATCGCCGACATGTGGGCGAAGGTCGGGATCCGCGCGAAGGTCGAGATGATGGAGATGGGCGCCCGCCAGCGGATGAACAACGAGCGCACCGTGCCGCCGAACGCTCTCATGCTGATCAACCCGCAATCCACGCTGCTCGACGCCGACGGCTCGCTCTGGCGCCTCTTCCACCCGAACGGCTTCGGCGGCAAGTACTGGGTGGGGAGCCAGCCGGGCCAGCGCTTCCACGAGCTGATGGAGCAGGGGCGCACCACGCTCGACCAGCGGAAGCGCCGGGAGCTCTACACCGAGGCGACGCAGATCATCCACGACGAGAAGCCGTGGCTCGAGCTGTTCCAGGAGGTCGTGGTCTACGGCACGAGCAAGCGGATGAATTTCAAGGTGCGGCCCGACTATCGGCTGATCGTGTCGGAGATGGCGGTCAGCCGATAACGCGAGCTCAGCCGCCCCGGAGCCGCGGGTCGAGCAGGTCGCGGAGCGCGTCGCCCAGCATGTTGAAGCCGAAGACCGCGAGCGACAGCGCGACCGCCGGCCAGATGGCGAGCCAGGGCGCCCGGTACATGTGGTCGAGCCCGGCGAGCGAGAGCATCCCGCCCCACGTCGGATAGGGCGGCGGGACGCCGAGCCCGAGGAAGGAGAGGCTCGCCTCGGTCAGGATGACCGTGGAGAGCCCGGTCGTCGCCACGACGATGATCGTCGGGAAGACGTTCGGCAGGATGTGGACGAGCGTGACGCGGGCGTGCCCGGCGCCGAGCGCGCGCGTCCCCTCGATGTAGGTGTTCTCCTTGATGGAGAGCGCCACGCCCCGGACGATGCGCGAGTTCTGGATGCCGAAGGCGATGCCGAGGACGAGCGTGATGTTGAGCACGCTCGGACCGAGCAGCGACAGAATCGACATAAGGATCAAGAGCCCCGGGAACGCCATCCACGCGTCGACGACGCGCTGGAGCAAGAGGTCGACCCGGCCGCCCCAGTAGGCGGAGAAGATCCCGAGCGCGGTCGCGAGGAGGCTGCCCAGGCCGACGGCGCCGAAGCCGACGTAGAGTGAAATCCGGGCGGCATACAGAATGCGAGTCAGCACGTCCCGGCCGAGTTGGTCCGTCCCGAGCCAGTGATCCGCGTTCACGGTGATGAAGCGCTCGCGCAGGCTCGTCTGCGCGAACCCGTACGGGGTAAGGAGGTCCGCGAAGACGGCCGCGAGCAGCATCACGATCACGATGGCGCCGCCGATCGTGCCGAGCGGCTTGCGTCGGAGGATCCGCACCACGACGTCCGTGTACCAGGGACGCGCGGGCGGGAGGGTGTAGACGTCGACGGCGACGGCCGGCACCGAGGCGGGGGTCACCGCGGCCATTCCGGCCTCCCTCGCCCCCTACCGGTAGCGGATTCGCGGGTCCAGGAAAGCATACGTGAGGTCGATGGCGAGGTTCAGCCCGACGACCATCGTGGCCACGATGAGGTTCACCGACTGCACCACCGGGTAGTCGAGGCGCGTTAGCGCCTCGAAGAAGAAGAGACCCACGCCGGGTAGCCGGAAGATCGTCTCGATGATGACCGAGCCGCCGATGTAGAGCGGCGTCTGGAGGCCGACCAGGGTCACCACCGGGATCATCGCGTTCTTCAGCGCGTGGCGCAGCACGATGACCCGCTCCGGCAGCCCCTTCGACCAGGCGGTGCGGATGTAGTCCTGACGCATGACCTCGAGCAGCGCCGACCGCATGATGCGCATGATCGGCCCGGCGCGGGTCACGCCGAAGACGAGCGCGGGCACGATCATGATCTTGAGGTTCTCGAGCGGATCGGTCGTCAACGCGACGTACGTCCACACCGGCGTCCACTTGAAGTAGATGGACGGCAGCACCACCACCAGCACGGCGAGCCCGAAGTAGGGCACGGAGAGGGCCAGGATCGCGAGCACGCGCCCGACGTAGTCGGAGGCGGTGTCCTGCCGCACGGCGGACACGATCCCGACCAGGATGCCGATGACGACGGATACGAGGATCGTCAGCGCCGCCAGCTCGAGCGTCACCGGGAAGCGTCGAACGAACTCGTCGAAGATCGGCTGGCGGGTCCAGTACGAGTTGCCGAAGTCGCCGCGGAGCACGATGCCGCCGACCCAGTCCAGGTACTGGACGACGGCGGGCCGGTCGAGCCCCAGCTCTTTTCGCAACGCCTCGATCGTCGGGGCGTAGGCGTGGCCCTCCACCATGCGGATCACCACGTCGCCTGGCATGAAGCGCATGATCGAGAACACGATCAGGCTCACGAGCACGAGGGTCGGGACCGCGAGCGCGAGCCGTCGAAGGACGTACTGCTTCACCAGGGCAGCCTCGCCGGCTCGTACTGCTCGATCCGCTCCTTCACCACCATCACGGGGTCGATCCGGTAGAGCCGGCGCGCGTTCCCCCCGAGGAGTTTCTGCTGCACGTGCACCGGCACCTGGTGGCGCGCCATCAGCTCGAGCGCCTCCCAGGCGTCCTCTGCGTCGTGGTGCGGGTAATCGGAGGACCAGAGGCCCACGTTCTCGTAGAGGTCCCACATCCGGTAGATGGGCTCCTCGTCGCCCTCGAAGGCGATGAAGCACTGCTCGTGGAACGTCTGGGAGGGATCCTTCACCTTCCGCTCCCGCTGGAAGGCGTAGAGGTCGAGGAAGTTCCGGCTCCGGGCCAGCACGAGCGGCAACCAGGTGGCGTTGGACTCGAGCACCGCGGCGCGGAGCCGGGGGAACTTCTCGAGCCACCCGGTCATGAGCACGGTGGTGAGCCACGTCATGGCCTCGAAGATGAACCCCAGCGACTCGGAGCTGTCGATGGTGGGCTCCATGGTGAACACGATGTTGCTGACGAACTGGCCCGGCGAGTAGACGACCGCCTCGTCCGTGAAGAGGAGCCCGTGGCCCGTGCTCCGCGTCTGGGCGATCCGCTGCGCCCACTCCGGGGTCAGCGCCTCGCGCGATGGGAAGGTGTGCATGGCGAGGACGACGTCGAGGTCCTCGAACTCGCGCCAGAGAGGGTCGAACTCGGGCAGCGTGGGGTAGCGGCCGCTCCAGAAGCAGGGGCGGACCGCCGCCGCCCGGAAGCCGCGCCGGGCGACGCGGCGCAGCTCCTCGATCGAGTGCTCGACGCTCTGGATCGGGAGCACGGCGCACGGGAAGAGCCGCCGGCGGTCGGCGGCGCAGTAGTCGTACACCCAGTCGTTGTAGGCGCGGGTGAGGATGCGCGCGGCTTCGGCGTCGCGGACCAGCGCCAGGCGGACGAACCAGGTGGGGAAGAGCATCACCTGATCCGTCCCGAGGGCGTCCATGTCCCGGAGCCGGGCGTGCGGATCGCGGCAGCCGGCCAGGCGGCCGAACCTCGCCTTCCACTCCTCCGTGCCCGGCACCAGCGAGCCGACCTCCTTCTTGCTCCACCGCGGCCAGCCGACTTCGGCTGCGTTGGAGCGCTCGCGCGAGGCGGGGACCACCCGTCCGTTGATGTGCAGGAGATCGGTGTCGGTGTGGAAGTGGAACTGGGTCTTCACCCAGGCCCGGACGCTCTCCGGCACGTACTCGTCCCAGATCTCCGGCGGCTCCACGACGTGGCTGTCGCAGTCGAAGATCGGGAAGTCCTTCGTCGCCATGCCAGGCCCGTCAGCGCTCCAGCCAGGTGAACATGAGCCGGTAGCCGAGGCTGAAGCCGTCGTGGTGCTTGAAGCCCTTTACCTGCGGCGCGTGCGTGATGTACTGCGGCGAGGTGGGGAGGTACACGTAGTACGCCTTGTCGGCGAGGTGGCGCTGGATGTCGTGGACGATCGCCAGGCGCTTCTTCGGGTCCAGCTCGCGCCGCTGCGCCGCCAGCATCTTGTTCAGCTCGGCGTCGGCGACGTGACTCCTGTTGTGGGGCTGCTCCGGGTAGAAGCCGCTGTAGAGCCAGTCGTCCACCTCGTTGCCGGGCGCCTGCGGGCCCATCGCCATCTTCTCGAACTTGCCGAGGTAGGTCGTGGAGATGTACTTGCCGTACTCCTCGGGCTTGAACTCGACCGTGACGCCGATTTTCGCGAGATTGTCGGCGGCGAGGTCGTAGTAGGTCCGCCAGGGCGGCGCGTACCCCGGCCAGTGGAACATGGGCGTGGTGAAGCCGTTCGGGAAGCCCGCCTCAGCCAGGAGGCGCTTGGCCTCCTGGGGGTCGTAGCCGACGAGGTACTTGGCCTTCGCCGGATCGATCTTGGAGACCTCCAGCTTCCAGTCCTTCATGGCGCAAGGAACGGGTCCGGCGTCGACGCATCCCTCGCCGTAGTGGAGCGAGTCGTTCCACGCCTTCCGGTCGATGGCGAGGGAGATGGCTCGCCGCACGCGGACGTCGTTGAACGGCGGCTGGTCCGTCCGGAAATAGAGGATCCCGCTGCCGACGGTCATCGTGGGCGTCATGACCATCTCGGGATTCGTCTGCTTGAGGGACTTCGCCTCCTCCGGCACCATGTAGCCCCACATGTGCCCCAGGTCCACCTTGCCCGCCCGGAGGAGCGAGAGGCGCGCCGTGCCGTCGGGAGTGATCTCCTTCACGACGCCGTCCAGATACGGCAGTCCCTTCACGTAGTAGTCGGGGTTCCGCTCGAAGACGATCTGCACACCCTTCTGGTAGGACTTCAGCATGAAGGGACCGGTGCCGATCATCGCCTCCGGGCGGTTGAAGTCCTTGAACTTCTCCTCGACCTCACGGGGCAGGATCGCCACGTAGGTCGAGGCGGCCAAGTGGTTCAGGAACGGCGCGAAGGGCTCCTTCAGCGTGACGCGCAGGGTGTGGTGGTCGACGACGTCGAGCGCCTGGATGACGTCGAAGCGCGCCCGGAACGCCGACTTGGCCCTGAACCGCTCGATCGAGTACTTTGCGTCCTCGGCGGTCACCTCGCGGCCGTTGACGGGAGGCTTGTTGTGGAACTTGACGCCCTTGCGGAGCGTGAAGACGATCACGGTCGGGCTCTTGTACTCCCACTTCTCGGCGAGGTCGGGGACGATCGAGAAGTCGGCGGGGTGCTGCTGCTCCGGGCCGTGCGGGTAGCGCACGAGCTGGCTGTAGACCATGTTGGCCCAGGAGTGCGTCAGGAAGCTCACCGAGAGATGGGGATCGAGGTTCGGCGCCTCGCGGTCGGCGATGCGGAGGACGCCGCCCCGCTTGGGCTGCTGGGCGGGCGCGGGCGGGACAGCGACGAGAACGGCGAGGAGCACCAGGGCGAGGGCGAAAGCCGTGCGTCGGGCCATGGCCGATCCTCCTCTTCTCCAGAACGGATCCAAGACGATGAAGAAGGAAAGAAACGGGCCTGGAAAGCCGGCATATTATCCTCGAGGTGCGCGCCTTGTCAACGTGCACTTCTTGTCAGTCGCGACGGCGGGGAGGCCCTGATGACTAGCTTCCCGGCTCGAGCCACACCGGGAAGTCCCGAGCGAACCGCGCCAGCGAGAGCGGGATGATGCGCTCGTCCCGACGAGCCGTTTCGCGCTCCTCGGGCGTGTTGTAGCCCCACTCGGCGAGAAACAGCCGCGCGCCGTCGAGCGCCGGGTCGCGCGCCGCGTCCTCGAGGGTCTTGAGCCGGTCCTCGACGAACCAGAGCCGCGCGGCGTCGCCCGCCGCGTGGCGCGCGACGAGGTCTTTCAGGATTTCGCGCTTGGGGCGGCGCGCCTCCTTGCCGACGACGCGGTCGGGGTCGAGCCGCACACCCTGGCGTCTCAGGAGCTTCAGCGCGAAGCGCCCCTCCTTCGTCGTGACGACGGCCACGCGGGTCGGGCCGCCGGCGACACGCCGGACGCGCTCAATCACCCCCGGATAGAAGCGATGGTGGTCGAGCCAGCCCTGCTCGTCCGCGGTGATCCATTCGTCGCGGACGCTGTCGAGCTCGGCGGCAATCGTGTCGCGCGGGACGCCGATGTCACGACGCCACGCCTCCGGGCGCCAGCCACTCAGGAGTTCTGCCTCGGACGCGCCCGCGAGCACCGCATGGATCACGAGCGGCATCTCCCAGCCGCTCTCCACGAGAGGCCTGAGCCGCGCGAAGCTGTCGAAGAGGCCTCGGGGCGGCTCGGGCGCGACGGAGGGCCGGAGCCGGCGGTAGGCGCGCCAGGCCGTCTCGAAGTACTCGCGCATGCCGTCGCAGAGGACGCCGTCGAAGTCGAGGGCGAGGATCGCCGGAGCGCTCACCGCGGCGGACTCTAGTGTAAAGTGGGCCCATGCGCAACGCCGTCGCGCTCGTCGCCGCTTGCCTCGTCGCCGTCGCCGCGCCGCCCGTGGCCGCGCAGACGCTCGAGGACGTGGTCCGCGCCCTCGAAGGCGCGTACAGCCGGATGACGGACCTGCGTGCCGAGTTCACGCAGACGGCGTTCAACAAGAGTCTCAACCAGACCATCCCCGCCCAGGGCGCCGTCTTCTTGAAGAAGGGCGGGAAGCTCCGCTGGGAGTACAAGGACCCGACGCCCCAGGAGATCGTCTCCGACGGCAAGAAACTCTGGGTCTACACGCCGGTGCTGAACCAGGTGAACGTCGGCGACGCGCCCGAAGCGCTGGCCGGTCCGGCCGGCAGCTTCCTCGCGGGCCTGGGGCGGCTCCGCGCCGAGTTCCACGTCCGCTTCCTCAACCCGGCCCGGCCGCGGGACGCCGAGGGGAACTGGGTGCTCGACCTCACGCCCAAGCAGCCGCTGCCGACGCTCGCGCGGCTGATCCTCACCGTCGAGCCGAAGGCGTGGGAGGTGCGGCGCGCGGTCGTGCACGATCAGTTCGAGAACACCGTGACGATGCGCTTCACGAAGGTGGCGATCAACTCGAGCCTGCCCGACACGCTGTTCACCTTCGTCCCCCCGAAGGGCCTCGCCACCGTGCCCCTCAGGTAACCGGGAGACAGGGATGGCCGCCGAGAACTCCTTCGACATCGCGTGCAAGATCGACATGCAGGAGGTCACCAACGCCCTCGACCAGGCGCGGCGCGAGATCGAGACGCGCTACGACCTGAAGGGCTCGAAGAACGAGGTGACGCTCGAGAAGGCCGACATCACGATCACCGCCCCGGACGACATGAAGCTCAAGGCGGTCGTGGACATCCTCCAGTCACGCCTGCACAAGCGGGGCGTGCCGCTGAAGGCGCTCACGTACGGCTCCGTCGAGGAGGCCGCGGGCGGCGCGCTCAGGCAGACGATCTCGCTCCAGCAGGGGATCCCGATCGACAAGGCGCGAGAGATCGTCCGGATGATCAAGGACTCGAAGGTGCGGGTCCAGGCGGCGATCCAGGAGGACCACGTCCGCGTCTCCGGCAAGAACCGCGACGACCTGCAGAAGATCATCGCGCTCCTCCGGGAGAAGGACCTCGGCATCGCGCTCCAGTTCACGAACTATCGCAGCGTCTAGGCGCCCAAGGCTCGGCGTGAGGCTGCTCGGGATCGACGGGTGCCGGGCGGGCTGGGTCCTGGCGGCGAGCGGTCCCGGGCTCCGGGCCCTCGAGTTCACGATCGTCGACGATCTCCGCGAGCCCTTCCACCAGGCCGGCGCCGGGCGGGCCGTGATTGCCATCCCAGGCCGGCGCCGGGCGGGCCGTGATTGCCATCGACGTCCCTATCGGCCTCGCGCGTGCGACGCCACGTGCGTGCGATGTCGACGCGCGCCGGTTCCTCGGCGCCCCGCGCGCCTCGAGCGTGTTCCCTGCGCCAAGCCGCGCCGCGCTCGGCGCAGCCTCCTACGCCGACGCGTGCGCGAGAAGTCTTCATGCCTGTGGGCGGCGGCTCTCGCGTCAACTCTACGGGATTCTCGGGAAGATCAGCGAGGTCGACCGCCTCCTGACTCCGGCCCTCCAGTCGCGAGTGCGGGAAGTCCACCCCGAGGTGACGTTCGCGGTGCTCGCCGGTCGGGGCCGAGGGCTCGCGCGCTCGAAGAAGACGCCGGCGGGCGAGAGGGAACGGCTTGCGATCCTGAAACGGATGATGCCCGCGTTCGATCCCGAGCGTGTTCGGCGAACCGTCGGCGCTGCTGCCGTCGCGCGAGATGACATCGTGGACGCCGTCGCCTGCCTGGTCACGGCGAGCCGGATCCACGACCGCGCCGCGCTCGTATTTCCGCGGGCGGCCACGCCAGAGCGGGATCCGCGGGGCCTGCGGATGGAGATCGTGGCCTGAGGTATACTCTGCTCTCCCGCAGCGGCTGATCTTCGACCGCCCGACGACGGAGGGCACCGACATGGCGTGTCCGCGGTGCGAGCACGAGACACCGCCGGACGCCGAGTTCTGCCCTGAGTGCGGCGCGAAGCTCGTGACGACCTGCGCCCAGTGCGGCACGACGAACGCCGCCGCCCACAAATTCTGCAAGAAATGCGGCCGGCCGCTGGCGGGTACGGTGGCCCGGCAGCGCGAGGCTGCGATCCCGCCCAAGCACCTCGCGGAGAAAATCCTGGTCGCGAAGGGCGCCCTCGAAGGCGAGCGCAAGCAGGTCACGGTGCTCTTCGCCGATCTCAAAGGCTCCATGGAGTTGCTCGCTGACCGTGACCCGGAGGAGGCGCGGAAGCTCCTCGACCCGGTGCTCGAGAGGATGATGGAGGCCGTTCATCGTTACGAGGGGACGGTCAACCAGGTCATGGGTGATGGCATTATGGCCCTTTTCGGTGCGCCGCTGGCGCACGAAGACCACGCGGTGCGCGCCTCCTACGCGGCGCTGCACATGCAGGAGGCGGTACGCCGCTACGCCGAGGACGTCCGCCGCGCGCACGGCATCGAGGTGCAGATCCGGGTGGGGCTGAACTCGGGTGAGGTCGTCGTGCGGTCGATCGGGAGCGATCTTCACATGGACTACACGGCCGTCGGCCAGACGACCCACCTCGCCGCGCGCATGGAGCAACTCGCGACGCCCGGGAGTGTCCGGATGACCGGGCGGACACTCCGGCTGGCGGAAGGGTACGTACAGGTGAGACCGCTCGGCCCGATCCCCGTGAAGGGAGTGCCAGAGCCGGTCGAGGTGTACGAGTTGACGGGCGCAGGCCCGGCGCGCACCCGGTTGCAGGCCGCGGCGGTGCGGGGACTCAGCCGCTTCGTCGGCCGAGACGCTGAGATGGAGCAGCTCCGGCGCGCGTGGGATCAGGCGGCGCGAGGCCGCGGGCAGATCGTCGCCGTCGTCGGTGAGCCCGGCGTCGGCAAGTCGCGCCTGTTCCACGAGTTCACCCATTCGCACCGGACCCACGACTGGCTCGTGCTCGAAAGCGGCGCGGTCCCCTACGGCAAGCAGGTCCCATACCTGCCGGTGACGCTCCTCCTCAAGAGCTACTTCCAGATCGACGAGGGCGACGGTGCGCGCCGGAGCCGCGAGAAGGTCACGGGGAAGATCCTCATCCTCGACGAGAACCTGAAAGACGCCATCCCCCCGATCCTCGCGCTGCTCGAGGCTCTTCCCGCCGCCGACCCGTTTCGCTCGCTCGCGCTGCCCCTCCAGCGCGGTCGCACCCTGGGCGCCCTCAAGCAACTGGTCCTCCGAGAGAGCCAGCGTCAGCCGCTCTGCGTCCTGGTGGAGGACCTCCACTGGCTCGACTCGGAGAGTCAGGCGGCGCTCGACCTTCTGGTCGACAGCGTTCCCGCCCAGCGCATTCTGCTACTGACGAATTACCGGCCCGAGTACGAGGATCGCTGGGCGGCCAAGACGTACCACACGCGGCTCAGGATCGATCCGCTGCCTCAAGAGTCAGCGGAGGTGTTGCTCGACAGCCTGCTCGGGGAGGCCGCGGCGCTGGCCCCGCTGAAAGCGCTCGTCAAGCAGCGATCCGGCGGGAATCCGCTCTTCATCGAGGAGTCCGTCCGCGCCTTTGCCGAGGAAGGAGTGGTGGTCGGTCGCCCAGGCGCCTACCGCCTCCAGCGCGATGTCAGAGAGCTCCAGGTGCCCGCCACCGTCCAGGCGCTGCTCGCCGCCCGGATCGACCGGCTGGCGACGGAGGAGCGGCAGCTCCTGCAGTGCGCCGCCGTCATCGGAACGGATGTCCCGCTCCCGCTCCTGCAGGCGATCGCCGATGTGCCGGAGGACGCGCTCCAGCGCCTGCTGACTCGGCTTCAGGCGGCGGAGTTCCTGTACGAGACCCGTCTCTTTCCCGAGCCCGAGTACATGTTCAAGCACACGCTGACCCACGACGTGGCGTACGCGGGCGTCCTGCAGGAGCGGCGCCGGCTGCTTCACCGGCGCCTCGGTGAGGTCATCGAGCAACGATACGCCGACCGCCTGCCCGAGTTCTGTGAGACGCTCGCGGATCACTTCGTGCGCGGTGAGGTCTGGGAGCGTGCGGGGGGCCACTACCTGCGCGCCGGCGAGAAGGCCGTGGCGCGCCACGCCTACCAGAACGCGGCGGGCTTCTGCGCGCGGGCTGTTCAGATCGCGGAAAGCCACCCGGGGCTCGGGGACGTGCTGCAACGCGGCGAAATCTTGCTCGGCGATCTCTGGAGCCTGATGGATGACGCCGGACGCGCCAACACGAGTTACGAGCGCGCGCTGGATGTCACGAAGGATCCGGCTAAGCGGCGCTTCATCGAGAACAAGCGCCATCGATTGCAAACGGTCGTCCGGGACGGCGCCAAGATCGCCTTCTACGAGCACGGCAGCGGCGACGAGACGCTCGTCCTGGCCAATCCGGTGCTCTACGGTATCGCGATCTTCCAGCCGCTGCTCGACCGGCTCTGCCAGGACTTCCGGGTGATCACGATCGACTGTCGCGGCGCAGGCGAATCCGATCCTCTCACGCGGCCCTACTCACTTCAACAGCACATGGAGGACGTGAGGGCGGTCATCCAGGCGGTGGCGACGGAGCCGGTCATCGGGGTGGGGGTGTCCCGGGGCGGCAACCTCCTGATCCAGCTGGTCACAACCCATCCCGGGCTCGTGAAGAAGATGGTCTTGGTCGGGACGTCGCTGTCGTGGGAGCGTCCCGAGGCGCAGGAAGTTAAGACCGTCGCCCAGCGCAATCTCGAAGCGGCCGTCCGGCTCTGGTTCTCACGGGTCTACACGGAGCCGGGAACGGAGAATCTCGCGGACCAGTTCATCCGGCGGCGCCTGCAGCTTCCAGCGGAGACGATTCTCAGTTTCTTCGACAGCGATCCCACATACGAGATCGCGTCTCTGCTTCCACGCATTCACGTGCCGACACTCGTGACCCGTGGGACGAACGATCGTGCGTCGTCCGCCGAGGACGCGCGCACGCTCGTCGAGCGGATCCCCGGCGCCCGGTTCTACGCCTTCGAGGGGAAGGGCCACGTGCCGATCTTCACGGCGACGGACGAGTTCTGCGAGGTCCTGCGCGCGTTCGTCCGCACTGGCGCGGTTCCGGTCCAGGGCCGGTAACGTATACTGAGGTGTCGAACATGAACGTCCACCTCACGACGCTCGGCTGCCCCAAGAACCAGGTCGACTCCGAACTGATGCTCGGCATGCTGACCGGGGCCGGCTTCCCGCTCGCCGACCGGCCGGAGGACGCCGAGTGCCTCATCGTCAACACGTGCGCCTTCATCGACCGCGCGCGCCAGGAGTCGGTCGCCACGATCCTCGAGCTCGCGAAGCTCAAAGAGACGGGGCGCTGCC
>JACPCG010000049.1 GCA_016179925.1 Candidatus Rokuibacteriota bacterium
CGCATCCGTCGCCGACCGTCGCTGGCCCTCGCGTTCCTGCGGCACGCGGGCTTGGCCTTCTAACATGATCGTCACCCTATTTCACGAGACTCATTAGCTAGCAGCCCGATGGAACCGAAGGAAGTCCTGGACGAGCTGAAGACGATCCTCATGGCGCGGCTCAAGTTCGATCCGCGGCGGACGAGCGAGATGGCGCTCGAGACGCCGCTGCCCAAGGGGGTCGAGGGCTCGATCGGGCTCGACTCGCTCGACTTCATCGAGCTGTCCATCGCGATCGAGGAGCGCTTCGGCATCGTGCTGGACGAATCGCAGGACCTGACCGAGCACTTCGCCTCCTTCAACACGCTCTGCCGCTTCATCGTCTCGAGGACGACGGCCCCGTGAGGTCCGTCGTCGTTACGGGCCTCGGCGCGGTGAGCCCGTTCGGCGTGGGCGTGAAGGCCTTTTGGGACGGGCTCAGCGCTGGGACGTGCGCGATCCGGCCCGTGACGCTGATCGCGACCGAGGGCTTCCGCTGCCGGATCGCCGCCGAGGTGCCCGACGGTGTCGGCGGTTCGCCGCGGCGGTCGCGGGGCGACCGGTTCGCGCTCGCGGCCGCGCGCGAGGCGCTCGACGACGCGGGGATCGGTCGGGGCGACCGCGCCGGCGCCGCCCTGATCGTCGGCGCGGTCGGCGGCGGCATGCTCGAAGCGGAGACGTGGTACTGGGCGCGGGCGCGCGGCGCCGCCCCGAAGGCGTCGCGCGCGCTGCGCTCGATCTTCCCGTCGTCGCATGCCGAAGTCGTCGGCAGCGCATTCGGCATCCACGGTCCGCGCGAGACGCTGGTGACCGCGTGCAGCTCGGGCGCCGCCTCGCTCGCGCTCGCCGCCGATCTCGTCGGCGAGGGCGTGGTCCCGCTGGCGCTCGCCGGCGGCGTGGACGCCCTCACCCGCATCTGCTTCATGGGATTCAACACGCTGAAGCTGCTCGACCCGGAGCCGTGCCGCCCGTTCGACCGCGACCGGCGCGGCATGTCGATCGGCGAGGGCGCCGCGTTCGTGGTCCTCGAGGACGCCGAGCGTGCGCGCGCGCGGGGCGCCCGAATCTACGGCGTGCTCGCCGGCCACGGGATGACGACGGACGCGTTCCACGTCACCTCGCCCCATCCGGAGGGCGAGGGTATGGCGCGTGCGATGCGCGCCGCGCTCGAGCAGGCGCGTCTCGCCCCCGGCGCGGTCGGCTACGCCAACGCGCACGGCACGGCGACGCTGCAGAACGACCGGATCGAGGCGCGCGCGATCCAGGAGGTCTTCGGCGAGGGGCGGCTCCTCGTCAGCTCGACGAAGTCCATGGTGGGCCACACGATGGCCGCGGCGGGCGCGCTCGAGGCCGTGGCGACCGTGCTGGCGCTGGTTCACGAGCTGCTCCCGCCGACGGCGAACCTCACGACCCCCGACCCCGCGGTGGCGTTCGACTGCGTCCCGCGCGTCGCCCGCGAAGCCGCGGTGGAGGCGGCGATCTCGAACTCGTTCGGGTTCGGCGGCCACAACGTGACCCTCCTCTTCACGCGGGCCCCGCGATGACCCGCGTCGTCGTCACGGGCGTCGGCGTCGTCACGGGCGCCGTCACGGGCGGCTGGGAGAGCGTCAGCGCCTACCTCGCTGATCGCGCGTGCGGTGATCGCGCGTGCGGTGCCCCGGGCGCTGTTGTAGCGGGGTCCGCGAGTCCGGCTTGGGCCGCGGGTGGCCTGAGACGGGTGGGTGTGGCTTCGGACCCCGCTACAATAATCGAGCCGGCGGCGCTCGCCGCGCTGATCGAGGAGGGCGAGGCGCGGAGACTCTCCCGGGCCTGTCAGCTCGCGGTCGCGGCGGGCCGGATCGCGCTCGACGACGCCGGCCTCGATCCGGCCGGCGGGCTCGGGCTCGTGATCGGCACCGAGTTCGGCGACCTGCGCTCGACCATCGGGTTCGTGGACGGCTACCTGAGCCGCGGGCCCCAGGGGCTCTCCGCGCTCCTGTTCCCGAACACCGTGATGAACACGATGGCGGCGACCACCGCGATCGCCGTCAGCGCCAGGAAGCTCTCGCTGACGCTCAACGCGCCCACGGTCGCGGGCGAGCTCGCCATCGCGCGCGCCGCAGCGGCCGTGCGGTCGGGCCGCGTGGACGCGGCGCTGGCCGGTGGGGTGGACGAGCTCAACCCGCTCCTCGTGGAGGTTCTGGACGAGATGGGCGCGGGCGCCGAGGCGCGCGGCGAGGGCGCGGGGTTCGTCGTGCTCGAGTCGCACCCGGCGGCGCACTCGCGCGGCGCCCGGATCCTCGGCGAGATCGCGGGTGCCGCGTGGCGGGCGCTCGCGGCGCGGCCGTACGGCATCGGGCGCGGGCCGGGCTCGCGCGCGATCGCGGCGGCGCTCGAACAAGCCGCCACGCCGCCCGGCGCGATCGGTCGCGTGTTCGCGTCGGCGAGCGGCGACGAGCCGCGCGATCGCTGGGAGGACGCGCTCCTCGACGCCGCGCTGGCGCCCCACCGGCCGCCGCGCACGGCCATGAACGCCGTCGTCGGCCGGCACTCGGGCGCCGCGGCGCTTTCGCTCGCCGCCGCGCTGCGGAGCGCGGGCGACGGCGCGCCGGCCCTCGTCCACGGGGTGGCGCGCGGCGGGACGCACGTCGCGCTGGTCATCCGGGCACTGACATGAAAAGTGCGCAGGCGCGACGGAGCCACGCCGCACCTGTCTCAGGCCACCCTCGGACACCCGCGGCCTCGCGGCCCCCGCTACAATTGAACAGTGCGCAGGCGCGACGGAGCCACGCCGCACCTGTCTCAGACCAATGACCGCGCTCATCGTCATTCCGGTCTTCAACGAGGCGGCAACCATCGGCGAGGTCGTCGCGGCGGCGCGCGCGCTGGCGCCCGTGCTCGTCGTGGACGACGGCTCGGCGGACGGCAGCGAGGCCCGCGCGCGCGCCGCGGGCGCCGAGGTCATCCGCCACCCGCGGCGGCTCGGCAAGGGCCAGGCGATCCGCACCGGGATCGCCGCGGCGCGGAGCCGGGGCGCGTCGGTGATCGTCACGATGGACGGCGACGGCCAGCACGACCCGCGCGACCTCGGCGCCGTGCTCGATGCCGCGCGGCGCTCGCCGCGGAGCATCGTGGTGGGCGGCCGCCTCGGCGAGGCCCGCGTCCTCCCGCCCGACCGGCTGAGCGCGATCCGCGTGGCGGGCTTCTTCGTGAACTGGGTGAGCGGGCTCAGGCTCGAGGACACACAGTCGGGGTTCCGCGCCTATCCGCTCGGGCTGTTCGACGAGGTCCGGCTCCGTCGCGGCGGCTTCGTCTTCGAGACCGAGGTGCTGATCGCCGCCGCGCTCCGGGGCTGGCGCGTCGTGGAGGTGCCGGTGCGGGCGATTCCGCGCGCGCGCCGCCGGAGCCGGTTCCGCCCGCTGGGCGACGGCGTGGCGATCGGGGCGTATCTCGCGGGCTGCGTGATGGCCCGCTGGGGGCTCGAGGCGCGCGCGGCCGGCTGGGCGCTCGTCGGCCCCTTCCTGCCCGCCGCGCGCCGCGCGCGGCACGCGGAGATCCTGGGCGCGGCGGCGCCGCACCTCGGCTCTCCCGGCGCCTGGGCGCTCGCGATCGGCGGCGCGCAGCTGGTACGGGTCGCCACGGGCCTCGCCGGCTGGTGGCGCCACCCGCGGCGGCGGCGCGCCGCGGTCGCGGCCCGCGCGACGCTCGCCGCGCCCGCGATCCTCGGGCTGTTGCTGGTCCAGGCCCTCGCGGGGCGGCGGGACTTCGTGTCGCCGATCGTCGGCCGGCTCTGCTCGCAGGCTCGTCTCGACGCGGCGCCAGCGGCCCCGGCGGCGCCCGCGCCCGACCCCGTGCTGCCCCTCGTCGTCCAGCGGGAGCCGCGCCGGTGAGCGCGCCCGAGCGCTACGACGTGATCGTCGTCGGCGGAGGGCCCGCCGGCTCCACGACCGCGGCCTTCCTCGCGAAGGCCGGGCGCCGCGTGCTCCTGTTCGAGCGCGAGGCCTTCCCGCGCTTCCACGTCGGCGAGTCGCTGCTGCCGTCCACGCTCCCGATCTTCGACCGCCTGGGCGTCCACGCGACGCTCGCCGAGCGCGGGTTCCAGGTGAAGCACGGTGCCGCGTTCCACGACCAGGAGTCGGGGCTCGAGCACACGTTCTACTTCCTCAAGGACAAGCCCTGGCCGAGCTACGCCTACCAGGTCCCGCGCGCCGAGTTCGACACGATCCTGCTCGAGCACGCGACAAAGCTCGGCGTGGACGTGCGCCAGCCGGCGACCGTCGAGTCGGTCGCGTTCGACGCGGAGGGCGTCTCGGCGACGGTCGAGAGCCACGGCCAGCGCGCCGCGGCGCGCGGGCGGTTCCTCGTGGACGCGAGCGGGCGCGCCGGCCTGCTCTCGGTGAGGGTCGGCCGCCGCGAGCGCGTGCCGAACCTCGGGAAGGTGGCGCTCTTCGCCCACTTCGGCGGCGCGTGGCGGGCGCCGGCGCCCGACGAGGGCAACATCCGCATCTACGTCTTCGAGGACGGCTGGTTCTGGTGGATCCCGCTGGCAGGCGCCCGGACGAGCGTCGGCTGCGTCATGCACGCGCGCACGGTGCGCGAGTGGGGCGGGCCGCTGGACGCGCTCTACGCCGAGATGATCCGGCGCTGCCGGCGCGTGGCCGAGGGGCTCCGTGGCGCCGAGCGGCTCACCCCCGTGCACACCGAAGCGAACTTCGCGTATCGGAACGCACCGGTCGTCGGCGACCGCTTCCTCGCCGTCGGCGACGCGGTCGCGTTCGTGGACCCGATCTTTTCGGGCGGCGTCCACATCGCCATGCAGTCGGCCGAGCTGGCGGCCCACGCGATCGACCGGGCGCTCGGCGACGGCCGCTTCGAGGCGCAGCGCTTCGCGGCATACGAGCGGCGGGTCTGGCGCGGACTCCGCCCGTTCTTCAAGTTCATCCACAAGTACTACGAGCCCGCCTTCCTCGAGCTGTTCCTCAAGCCGAGAGGCGCGTTCGGCATGATCGACGCCGTGCTGAGCGTCCTCTCGGGCGGCGCGTTCCTCGGGATGCGCTGGCGCACGCGGGCCTCGCTAGCGCTGCTGTTCGCCCTTGCTCGGGCCAACGTGTGGGTGCGCCGGCGCGCCGGCCGGCCCGTGGAATCAAGATTGGAATGGTAGTGCGGACCTCTGGATTTCGCGGGGCTGGGGCCCCGCCGTCCGAGGCGAGCGGTGGGATGGCTGGATGACAGAGCTTCGGAGGATCGTGCGCGGCTACGCGTTCACGATCGCGGGCATCACGATCGGCGTCGCGGGGCTCGTCGCGCTCGGCGCGATGAGCGAGCGGATCGTGCGCTTCATCGAGGGCGGCGACCGCTTCGTGCTCGGCCAGATCTCGGTCGCCGGCCGGGGGATGGGTATGGGCACGGGCTTCACCGCCGGCGGGCTCCTCCCGGCCGCCACGATCCGGAAGATCGCCGAGGTCGAGGGCGTCGCCGGCGTCCAATCTCAAGTCATGCTCCCGCTGAACCCGACGACCTCGCAGTTCATGACGCTCACGCAGGAGCTCGTGCTCGGGCTCGACCTCTCCGTGCCGATGCCGAACCGCCACTACCGCGAGCTCCCGGTCCGCGCGGGCCGGTTTCTCCGCGAGGGGGACCGGCGCGTGGCCGTCGTGGGGGCGTCGTTCGCCGCCTCGCGCGGCCTGGGCGTGGGCTCACGCCTCACGCTCGAGGGCGCGCCGTACGAGGTCGTCGGCGTGCTCGAGCGGATGCTGACGGCGCCCGACCGCTTCGTGATCGTCCCGATCGCGGATGCGCGCGAGCAGTGGGTGGCGAAGGATCGCCTGCTCCAGACCCTGCTCGCGTCCGGCGCCGCAGCGCTGACCGCCGCGGACCTGAACACGGGCGCCGCCGTCGGCTGGCGGAACGGGCAGGACCCGGATGCGGTCGCGCTCCGGATCCGCGAGAAGGTGGCGGGCGTGAACGTCCAGATCCCGAGCGAGCTCTCGCGGCTCCTGCGCTCCTCGACCGCGTTCTTCTCGGCGCTCTTCGCGGGCCTCGGCGCCCTCGCGCTCGTCATCGGCGGGCTCTCACTCGCCAACACGATGGCCGCGGCGGTGTTCGAGCGCATCCGGGACTTCGGCGTGAAGCGGGCGCTCGGCGCGACGGACGTCCACCTCGGGCGCGAGGTCCTCGGCGAATCGCTCGCCGTCACGCTGACGGGCGGCCTCGCCGGGATCGCGCTCGCGCTCTTGCTGGGCGCCGTGATCGACGGGTGGGCGGCGCGGAGCAGCCAGCAGCTCTTCCACTTCTCGCCCCGCCTGCTCGCGGGCGCGCTCGCGTTCTCGGTGCTCCTCGGCGTCGCCGCGGCGGCCTGGGCGACCTTCCGCGTCGTGAGCCTCTCGCCCGCCGAGGCCATCCGCCGGGGCGCGTAGCGCGATGCTCCGCGCAGCCGGGCTCGTGAAGTCCTACCGGGCGCCCTCGGGCGCCGCCATCCGCGTGCTGGCGGGGGCCGAGCTCACGGTGAAGGAGGGCGAGTTCGTGGTCGTCGCCGGGCCCTCGGGCTCGGGGAAGAGCACGCTCCTGAACGTCATCGGGCTCCTCGAGGACGCCGACAGCGGCGAGACCTGGTACGGGGACGAGCGCGTGAGCGCGCTCGGGCGGAACGGCCAGAGCCGGGCGCGGGCGCGCTACGTCGGGTTCGTCTTCCAGTCCTTCCTGCTCCTCCCGTCGCTCACGGCGCTCGACAACGTCTTGCTCGCGGCCCGCTACGCCGGTCGCCGCGGGCCCGCCGCGCGCCGGCGCGCGCTCGCGCTCCTCGAGGAGCTGGGCGTCGCCGACCGGAAAGACCATTTCCCCCCGCAGCTCTCGGGCGGCGAGCAGCAGCGCGTCGCCTACTGTCGCGCGGTGCTCAACGACCCGCCGCTCCTGCTGGCCGACGAGCCGACCGGCAACCTCGACGACGCCAACGGCGCCGTGATCCTCGAGGGTCTCCGCCGCCGCGCGCGCGCCGGCGCGGCCGTCGTCGTCGTGAGCCATCGGCCGGAGGCCGCGACCGGCGCCACCGCCGTCTATCGCCTCCGCGACGGAGTCCTCGAAGCGTGACCCAAGTCCCGTCTCATGGAGGATCGTGCATGAAAGTCCTTGCTCTGGCACTCTCGATGGTCCTGGCCGCGGCCGTGCCTGCGCTGGCCGAGCCGGTGTCACGGACGTTCCCCGTCCCGCTCGAGCGGGCGTGGAGCACGACCGAGAAGGTCCTCAAGCACCTCGGCTGGGACATCGACCAGGCGGACCGCTCGATCGGCTGGATCACGACCGACTCGCGCCGGCTCGAAGGCGAGGACTACGGCGTCTACGCCAAGGGCAGCCGGCATCGCCTGCGCATCCACCTCAAGGCGGACGGCGAGAGCCGCACGACGATCACCGTGGAGCGCTCGGTGTTCAAGCGTGAGCGCATCCTCTGGATGGACAAGGACGAGCCGGTGAGGACCGACGACCAGACCGTCGAGAAGAACGTGCTCTCGGCCATCGGGAAGTCACTCTGATGCTGAAGACCTTCGTGCTCGTCCTGATCGCCGCGGTCATCGGCGGCACCGGCCACGTGATGCTCTCGAAGGGGATGAAGATGGTCGGCGACCTCACCGAGGCGCCGGCGTCCATGCTGGGCGGGATGGTCGGCCGGGCGGTGTCGAACCCGTGGCTCGGCCTCGGGGTGGCCCTCCAGGCGACCTTCTTCTTCCTGTACCTCACATTGCTCTCGCGCGCCCACGTGAGCCAGGTGCTGCCGATGACCGCGATCGACTACATCGTCGTGGCGCTCCTCGCCCAGCTCCTGCTCGCCGAGACGGTGA
>JACPCG010000050.1 GCA_016179925.1 Candidatus Rokuibacteriota bacterium
CGCGCGCACGACTCGAGGCCGAACTGCAGCAGCGCAACCGATGAAGGCGGCGCGGGACAATGGCGCCGCGAGAGGCGCGTGTCAACAGCCGAAGGGGCGCGCCTAGCCCAACTTCCGCGTCGAGGCTTACCACGACCACGGGTCGGGTCTTCGCGATCTCGCGGCCACGGGTCGGATCGAGGTCGGCCAGATAGATGCCGTAACGCTCGATCGCCTGGCTCACCAGGGTTCTTTGTCGAGGCCGTCGTTCAAGGTCCCGTCGAGGTCGCTCCAGTCCTCGCGCTCGTACGCCATGGCCTTGAAGGTTTCCTCCCAGGAAAGGCGCCTGTCCTTCTTGCTACGAAGCAGGAGCCCCTCCTCACGCTCCTCGACGACCACGGCGTCCTGGATGGCGTACTTGTCGAGGACGGCCTTGGGCAGACGCACGCCGCGCGAATTCCCGATCGGTACGACCTTGAATTCCAGCGAGTGAGCGCTCCGTCGTCTCGATCCTGTTCCCCGGCGGACCATCGTGTAATTACTGTACCCACATCGAAGGCCGGGGTCAACGACGCGCGCCGGCGCGCCGGGCGAGGCGGTCCGAGAACCTTGCCCTCATCGCGGACAATCTTGGCGCGACCCCACCGCGAGCGAAGATGGTGGGCAGACGAAGGCGAGAGCGCCGTGGCGGCGGGGACGAGGGAGTTGGAGTCTTATGTCGTGCTGGACAGCGCCCTCGGAGGAGATCGTGAGGGCCTGCCCCGCGGGGTCACTTCTTCAGCCTCGGCCGGTAGAGGGAGCCCATTCATGGACTCCTTGGCGTCATGCATTCATTAATCAGTAAGTCCATCGCAGCAAGCGCGCCTCTGGCAGTCCCGCGGGTGCAGGTGAGGGCCTTCCGCTGTTCCCTGCCGGGATGAATGAGATTTCTGAAGTCCTTGGCGAGCTCCGCAGCTCTCAGCGCTTCATCAGAAAACAGCCTGAGACTGCGCGCGATCCTCAGAAGGTCGCCGAGCGCTCTCTCTTCGAGGGCTTTCGCTACCAATTTCAGCTCACCGATGGCGGCGTCGACATCTCGGTTAGGTCGCCTCTGAATCTGGAAGAGAACGAGCGCTTCGACCACGCTTCCCGCCAGGACCGTGGACGCCTTAAACTGCCCATCCTCGAACGAGGATTCCGCTCCCGCGATGTCCTCCCTGAGTCGGCGGCGATACTCATCATCATCGACAAACTCCAACCCCGCCGTAACCTCTCGCACGGCTACTTCCTTGCAGTGAAAGCGCAGGTTGTCGCGAATGGCGAAGACCGGATTCGGCCGATCACGGTCTCCCGGAAGATTGCCACCGTAGCTCGAGCCATGCGCGTCCCTTGACGATCAATTTCGGCGGTCTCCAGGCCGGGCCGTTCCCATCAGGATCGCTTCGTAGCGCGACGTGGCAAGCTCTCGTCGCGCTGAGCTCGATAGTCGTGGGCTCCGCTGCCGCCGACATGGTCAGTGTTCAACAACGCCGACGTCTGCTGCGAATCCGCGGCGCCGAATGGGAAGGGCTACCGAAGCCACCAGAAGAACATCTACGCAATGTGCTCCTCGAGCCCACTATTCGTCCGATCATCGCGAGCCGCCTAGGTATCCCACTTCTCGGGGCCCTGCTGGCGCTTGCATGGACCCTGTGGAGCTAGGGCGCATCAAGACGCGATCGGCCTCGACGCCGCTCTCCAGCTCGCCGCAGTACAGGTCCTCGAGGTAGAAGGCGTCGAAGTTTTGAAGGAGGGTCGCGGCTATCATTCGCAAGGGCTCATTCACCTCCCCACAATTATCATCGTCGTTGCGGCAGCAACGGCCCCGACAATAAAGAACACATGCGCGAGATAGAAAGCCCGCCGCCGCTCAGACCGCGACGGCGCTGTAGACGGGCATCCGCCACTCCGGGTGGAGCTTGTCCACGCCGCGCACGAGATCCATGTACGCGCTCAGCAGGCGCCGGGTCATCGGCCCGACCCCGCCGTCGCCCACCGGGAACCGGTCGATCGAGACGATCGGGGTGATCTCGTAGCCGCTGCCGCAGAAGAACGCCTCCTCGGCCACGTAGAGCTCCGTGCGCGCGATCTCGCGCTCGATGACGTCCATGCCGAGCACGCGCGGGCAGAGATCCTCGATCAGGGTCGCGCGCGTGATGCTCTCGAGGATGTCGCTCGTGACCGGCGGGGTGACGAGCCGGCCCTTGCGGACCATGAAGAACGTCGCCCCGGTGCCCTCGGCGACCGTGCCCCGCTGGTTGACCAGGATCGGCCCGTCGTAGCCGTCGGCCTTCGCCTGGAGGGTCGCCAGCCGCCCGTTCTGGTAGTTCGCGCCGCACTTGAGCCGGATGGGAATGGCGTTGTCCGCGGTGCGGAGCCAGGAGCTGACACAGCAGTGGAGGCCCCTGTCCGGCGCCACGCGCGCCCGCCGGCGGGGATTGATGTAGAGCCCCGTCGGCGTCGTCGCGTCGAGCCCCGTGCCCACCACGTACGCGACCAGGTGCATGTGGATGTCCTCGCGAAGCTCGTTGCCTCGCAACACCTCGCGCAGGGCGTCGTAGAGGTCCTCGTCGCTGTACGGGACGGTGAAGCGCATCATCTTCATGGACTCGCGCAGGCGCGTGACGTGCTCCTTCAGGCGGAAGCCGTACACCTCCTCGTCGGCCGGGTTCCAGTACGCGCGGATCCCCTCGAACACGTTCGTCGCGTAGAACACCGCCGCGCTGTTGACGGGCAGCACCGCCTCGGCCTGGGGCACGAGCCTGCCGTTCATCCAGATCTTGAGCTCTCTCATCGCGTGGGCTCCTTGGGGGTCGGGATGAAAGACAAGATACAGGAAACCGGCTGACAACGACACGCCCGCTCGAGGGGAACACCTGGCTGCGTTCGCCTCACGCCGGGAGCGTGGCGCACGGATTGCGGTCAGACGCTGTCCGATGTTTCAGACACCCGGCGGCGGGGGCGCCGGGCGAGCACGAAGAAGAGCGAGCCGAGGCCGGCGAGGGCGGCGAGAATGGTGAAGCCCGGCTCGTAGCTCCCGGTGCGGTCGGCGAGGATGCCGGCGATGAGCGGCCCGCCCATCATCCCGAGCATCACGATCATCGAGGAGGTGCCCGTGATCGTGCCGAAGGCGGTGCTGCCGAAGTAGTCCGCGCGGATCGCCGACATCAGCGGCCCGCGGATCCCCCACGCGAGCCCGTGCAGGACGGCGAACGCGACCACCATCCAGAACGCCGCCGCCCACGCGAGCAGGAGCAGCGCCACGGCGTGCGCCACCATGCAACCGCTGGCGATCGCGCGCTGGTTGAAGCGGTCCCCCGCCCAGCCGCCGCCGACCTGGCCGATCACCTGCATGACGGTCATGAACGCGATGACCGTCGCGGCCTGGCCGAGCGAGTAGCCGAGGCGCTCGGTCACGTGGACGACCATGTGCACGAGCACGGCCGAGACGACGAGCAGCGCCGCGCCGTGACCGAGCGCGATGTACCAGAACGCGGGCGTGCGCATCGCCTCGCGCGCCGTGAAGTCCGCCTCCGCCGCGCGCGCGAGCCGCGCGCCCGCGGGCCGGCCCGGCGCCCCGCCCGGTGAGGGCGCCTCACTGTCGCCGTCGGGCCGGTAGCCATAGGGCTCCGGACGGTGACGGACGAGCTGCGCCAGCGGCACGCCGACCAGCAGGATCACGACGCCGGACAGGAACGCCGTCCAGCGCCATCCGAGGCGCGTCAGCGCGAGCACCACGAGCGGCGTCAGGAGCCCGCCGACCGCCATGCCGGTCGCGCTCAGGCTGAGCGCCAGCGCCCGGCGCCGCCTGAACCAGGCGACGACCGCGACGCCGATCGGCAGATAGCCGCCGAGACTCGAGCCCAGCGCGATCAGGAAGTACGTGAGGAAGAACGCGAGCGGCGAGTTGATCTGGCTGAAGAGGATGAAGCCCAGCCCGAAGACGACCATGCCGACCCGGATGAGGACGCGCGGCCCGAACCGGTCCGTCACCCAGCCCTGGAGGGGGCCGAGGAAGCCGCTCTCGGCGCGTGCCATCGAGAAGGCCGCCGAGAGCATGGTCTTGCTCCAGCCGAACTCCTCGCGGAGGACAGTGTAGCAACAGTCCTGGCCATCCCGACGTCCGCTGGTTGTAGTTGACCGTATATTGTGTTCATATAAACACCAATGGCGGTCAAGACAGAATCGAGCCCGTTCGGCGGCACGGCGCGGACCCGGGTCCTCCTCTCGTTGCGGCTCCTGGGCGACAGCTATGCCCGCGAGCTCGCCCGCGTGCTCGACATGCCGTTTTCGAGCGTCCAGAAGGCCTTGCGGAGCCTCGAGAAGGATGGCCTCGTCGCCGGCAGGGCGCTGGGCCGCACCCGCGTCGTCACGCTCAATCCCCGCTATTTCGCGCTCGACGACCTTGAGCGCTTTCTCCTGCGGCTGACGGAGCCCGAGTTCGAGCTGAAAGCGCGCGTATCCTCCCTGCGCCGCCGGCCCCGGCGCACCGCCAAGCCCCTGTGAAGATCGCGGCGCGCGCCAGTCTCGGCGAAGTTGCGCTCCAGGTCGGTGACGCCCTCAGGCGACACGGGATCCGGGCCGTCCTCACCGGCGGCGCCTGCGCCAGTCTGCACAGCGGCGGGGTGTATCAGTCGGTGGACATGGACTTCATCGTGCTCGGACACGTCACGCAGGCCGCGCTGGACGCTGCCATGGCCGCGGTCGGATTCAGGAGAACCGGCGACCGGTACGTTCACCCCCGCGTGCCCTTCTATGTCGAGTTCCCTCGCGGTCCGCTGGCCATCGCCGGCGACTATCGCATCCGACCGGTCGAGCATCGGCTACGGCACGCACGCGCGCTCCTCCTCTCGCCGACCGATTCGTGCCGCGATCGGCTTGCGGCGTTCTACCACTGGAACGACCGGCAGAGCCTCGCGGTCGCGATCGCCATTGCGCTCCGGAGTCGCGTGAACGTGGCCACGATACGGCGCTGGAGCGTCGCTGAAGGCGCGGAGCCGCGCTTCCACGAATTCCTGGCGGAACTGAAGCGCGCGCGCCGGCGCTCCCGTCCGGCCGCCGGCCGGTCGCGCGCCGGACGCGCGCCTCAGCGCAGCACGCAGCTCTGACCAGATCCTCCGACGTTGAGGGCGGGGCATCCTGGCCCTCGAGCGGGACCACGTGGAGATCGAGGTCGCGGTCCTCCAGGTCCGCGCCCGCCACGGCCGGCGGCGCAAGGCCTACCAGGAGCAGCCACGCCAGGATCAGAGCTCGCACGCGAGGTGCTCGCCGTGCGGAACGAAGTAGACGTGAATCTCCCAATGGGGGATCCTGAGGACGGAGTGGCTCCCCGAGGAGAGGTCGATGTCCACGTGGTCGACCTGGAGCGTCCGGAGCTCTTCGGGAACGGCCAGACTCCAGGGAAACCCGCGGTCGAAGTCGGCCCTCGCGATCCTGAACTCGAGCGAGATGATCTCGCCCTCTCGGCTCTCCACTGTCGGCCCCACCGGCCAGTCCTTCGGGCAGTGCTGGGTCTTCCTCTGGTGGTCCCCGACAGGGAGGAAGTCGTCGGACAATCTCCTCGGGCGCGGGCCGGGCTGGCGGGCCCGCAGCCCCTCATGCCAGCGATGCTTCCAGGTGGCGGCAACGCCCGAGGGCGGGGTACCGTGTTTTTCACCGGCCGCGGCCGCTCGCGCCCCCAGGGCCCCAACGCCCGCGCCGAGCAGGCCGCGCAGGAGGTCGCGACGACCCCAGTTACGCGCTCGCATGAGCCGATCTCCTAGCCCGACTTTCGCACTTTTCGAACACGCCCTGGTGCATTTGCACTATGCTGAGGCCTGACCGAGCATCTTCCCGTCCGTCAGAAGGGAGCCTGCGACGATGGGGAGCCGGCTCATTCGGAAGCGCAAGGGGTCGGGCGGCTCGAAGATCCTGCGCACGCTGCTCGGTGTGGCGCTGCTAGCAGGGAGCTGGCACGCCGGTCCAGCGTACGCCCAGCCACTCCAAGTTCTGCTGACAGGCAGCGTGAGGCTGGGCGTAAGCAGAGGCCCGGGAACCCCAACGTGTGTACTGCCGCCCATAGCCCAATTCAACTTCCCTGGCGCGACGAGCGGACAAAACTCGTTTTCGTGTTCCGAGCCTTTGGGCGACAGGTCTGGGTCGCCCGGGTGATGGAACTCCGGGAGAAGGGCTACGCATACATCAAGCCGTAGGGAGGAGAAGCCATGAAGACCGGATGGCTCGTAGGCGCCTGGGTCGTCTTATTCGCGGTGGCGCTGTTTCTGCCGGGTGCGGCGGCGGCCCAGGCCAGCGGTCCGTACCTCTTCGTGTTCAACACGGGCTCCCAGGACGTGACTGTGATCGACACGGCCACCAACGAGGTTCTCGGCACCCGCCCGGCTGGCTTCAAGGTACAGTGGCTGGCCGACCCCATGCGGAGCTTCGACGGTACGCTCCTCTGGACCTACGGGCTCCGCACGGAGAAAGTCGGCAAGGACGAGGTCCTCAAGGTGGACGTCGTGGCCTTCGATCCCGTCGCCCTCAAGGTCGTGAAGAGGCAGGAGGTGGGGAAAGGTCCGGTCCACAGCGTCGTCCTGACGGAGGACAGGAAGCACGTCATCATGAACGTGGCGGGGGACGATCTGATCGTGTACATCGACCCCGCCACCGCCCAGGTGACGCATCGCGTGGCTGTCGGCAAGTTCCCCTGCGATCTACACCTCTCTCCCGACGGTCGAATGGCCTACTTCCCCGAGCGGGACCAGGACACGGTGAGCGCCCTGGAGGTCGCGGGGCGACAGGTGGCGAAGCGGGTCAACTTCACCAAGGGGAGCAAGCCCCACATGCTCCGGGTTTCTCCCGACGGCAGGTACGTCTGGGTCCAGAACGCGGCGGCCAACACCAACGAGATCCTCGATCCCCAATCCCTCCGGGTTCTGAACGCCCAGCCCGTGGGGAAGGTCCCGACCACCAACGCCTGGACGCCCGACGGGCGGTACTCCTGGCTCCTCCATGCGGGGGACAACCATGTGATCGTCATGGAAGCCCAGCCGCCCTTCCGGCAGATCAAGAAGATCGAGGTGGGCCCGGGGCCCGGGAACGTGTCGTTCCGCCCGGACGGAAAGTACGCCTACGTCACCGTGAGCGGGCTCAACGCGGTGGCAGTGATTGACACGGCGGCGATGGCGGTCCAGACGATGCTCCCGGCCGGCCGGACGCCCTTCGGCCTCGTCCTCCTGAACGTCCGTCCTCGGCTCTAGCTAGACTCTCGGCAGGTTCCACAAGCTGAACGTCCGGCTCTCGGGGAGGCAGCCATGCTCCTGGCCCGTGCCCGCCTCGTTACCCTGACCCTCGCGATCCTCGCGGCGCCACTCTTAGCCGACGCGCAGCGGCCGGCCAAGGTCCCGCTGATCGGTTTCCTGGCCCCGACCGGCGAGCCCTTCGCACCCTCACCCCGCTCAATGATGGGGATGGGCTCCCGCACGTACCGCGATGCCTTCCTGCAGGGCCTGCGGGAACTCGGCTACGAGGAGGGGAAGACTGTCGCCATCGAGTACCGGTGGGCGGAGGGGATGGATCAACTGCCCGCCCTCGCCGCCGAGCTGGCCCGGCTCCCCGTGGATGTTATTGTGACCGTGTCCACGCCAGCGGCCCATGCGGCCAAGCTGGCGACCACGACCATTCCTATCGTCACGGCCATCGCGGCCGATCCCTTGGCGACTGGCCTCGTCGCCAGCCTGGCCCGGCCCGGTGGGAACGTCACCGGCCTGAGCACCCAGTCCGAGGAGCTCACCCGGAAACGATTGCAGCTGCTAACCCGAAGTTCCCGTGCAGCACGCGAGGTAAGTCCGCATCACCGCGTCGAAAACTGTCGGTTCCAGACCATATCTGTAGCCAAGAGTAATAGGCGGCCTTGGGGGGCCGGAGGACCTCGACGGTGCCTTCGCGGCGATGGCCCGGCACGGGGCCCAAGCGCTCGTCGTCACGCCGGACCCCATGCTGCACCGAGAGCGACGGCTCCTTGTGGACCTCGCGGCGAGAAGGCGGCTCCCCGCAATCTACTTTGCGAGGGACCTCGTGGAGGCGGGGGGGCTCATGGCCTACTCGGCGGATTTCGCTGACTTAGCCCGGCGCGCTGCCACGTACGTGCACAAAATTCTCAAAGGCGCGAAGCCGGCCGACCTCCCCGTGGAGCAGCCCACCCGGTTCGAGCTCGTGATCAACCTCAAGACTGCGAAGGCCCTCGGGCTGACGATCCCGCCGTTGTTCCTCTTCCGGGCAGACAAGCTGATCGAGTGAGAGTCTGTGAACAAATCCGAAAGTGCGATGGCGGAGCGGGCGCCGCATCGTAGACTCGGCGTATGGATGACACCCTGTTTCCTCTACCGCCGACGGCTGCGCCCCGTGACGAAGCAGTGGTACAGGCCCCGCCTCGCCTGCAGCAGCCCAATCGCGCGCAGGTCGAGTTGCGGCCCGTGGATCTCGACGGGTTGCTGCCGCCGGACCATCGGGCCCGGGTAGTGTGGGAGTTCGTCGAGGGCCTCGACCTCGGGCCTTCAACGGGCAGTTCGCAGCGGACACGGCCGCGCAGGTCATCGTCGGCGTGGACGCGAGCAACGCGGGGAGCGATCTGGGACAGTTGGCGCCGATGACCGAGCAACTGCAGGGGCGCTATGGCCAGGCGCCGGCGGAGATGCTGGTGGACGGGGGCTACGCCAAGCACGAGGACATCGTGGCGGTGGCGCAGCCCGAGGTCGGCTGCACGGTGTATGCGCCGGTGCCGGAGCCTCGTGATCCCACGCGCGATCCCTCCCAGCCCCTCCCGGGCGACCCCGAGGCCATTGCGCACTGGCGGCAGCGGATGGGCACGGAGGCCGGGAAGGCAATCTACAAGGAGCGCGCCGCCACGAGCGAGTGCGTCAATGCCATCGCGCGGAATCGCGGGCTGCGGCACTTCGTGGTGCGCGGGCTCAAGAAGGTCAAGGCCGTGCTTCTCTGGTTTGCGCTCGCCCACAACCTCATGCGGGCGGTCGCGCTGCGGCGCGCGGCAGCGAGCGCGCCGGCATAATCGGTGGGCGCCCGGGATTTTTTCACAGGTCCCCCAGGAAGGTGGGCGCCCCTCACAACGCCACGCCTCACGCATGCCTCGCACCCGGTCCTAACCACCACCAGCCTGCGGCGCCGTTCCCTGCCGTCCCACTCGCCGCGATTCGTTCACAAGCTCTGAGTCGCGCCGGGCCCGGCGGAAGCGTCGCCGCCGCCGCGGAGGAACGTGCTTTCCTTGCCGGTGTCGAGCGCCGGCACCTTGTAGCCGTACCTCATGTCGAGGCCGAGCGTCTGGACGATGGCGAGGCCCGTCGCGAGCGCGGGGCCCTCGAGCGCGCGCAGCGGTCGCCGCAGGTCGCCGGCGGGGAGCCCCAGCGCCTTCATGAGGGACTTCACCGGCACCGGATTGGTCGCCGAGTAGGTAAAGTGCAGGAGCGGCAGGAGCCGCAGATACGTCTCGCGGAACGCCTCGGCGTCCTCCCACCGGCGCCACGGCGTCGAGAGCCTGGCCATCTCCGCCGGGGCGACGTTGCCGGTCATGTTGGCGGTGCCGTGGCCGCCCAGTGACATCGTCGGGACGACGAGCCCGAGGTTCGGGGAATCGCAGCACATGACCGCCACGTCGGGCCGCGCGGCCAGCACCTGGGCGACCTGCCCGACGCGCGCGGTCGACTCCTTGTGCACGACGTAGTTGGGGTGGAGGAAGAGGCGGAGCAGGCGCTCCCAGCCGAGGTCGGTCCCGACGCGCGGGGGGTTGTTGTAGATGCCGAGCGGCAGGTCGGTCGACTCCGCGATCTCGAGAAAGAAGCGCTCGATGTCGTCCTCGGAGGCGCAGATGTACGGGGGCGCCGCGAGGATCGCGCCGTCGGCGCCGTGGTCCCGCGCGAAGCGCACGTTGGCGATCGTCGCCTCGGTGCTCCCGCCCGTGCAGCCGTAGAAGAAGGGCATCCGGCCCGTTTTCATCCTGGCGGTCTCGACGACGATCTGCCGCCGTTCCTCCGGCGAGAGCAACGTGGGCTCGCCGGTCGAGCCCAGGAAGAGCACAGCCGCCGTGCCGTGATCCTCCTGGAAGCGCAGCAGGGTGCGGAAGGCGCCGAAGTCGACCGAGCCATCCGCGTTGAACGGCGTGATCAGCGCGACGAACGACCCCTCGATCCGTGTCTTCACCATGGGGCCCTCCCGGCTGAAGGCTAGCACGGGAGCGAACGTCTCCGCGCGCCTCACCGCCCGCGCGGACCCACGAGGTTCAGCGCCACGCCGGCGAGGGCGAGCCACACCGCGAACAGCGTTCGCTAGAGAAAACGCCCCGGAGGGCGCGACAGGTGTCCGTGGGGTGTCCGTGCGGATGAGCGTCTCGAGATGAAGCGCGTGCCGGGGCTGGAAACGGCGATCGCGGTGCTGGAGCTGCTGCAGCGGCGAACGGAGCCCGGGGACGGCCTCGGCGTGTCGGAGCTGGCGCGCCGCCTGCGGTTGAACAAGGGCACGATCCACGCCGTCGCCCAGACGTTGACGCGTCACGGCTATCTGGTGCAGGGCGGCGACACGCGGAAGTACGAGCTCGGGCCGCGGCTGGTGACGCTGGGAGACGCCTCTCGCGACCGCAACCATTTCCTCAGCGTGGCGAAGCGGTATTCCAGCGAGCTGGTCGCGGCGACCGGGCAGTGCTGTCTGCTGGTGATCGTGCTGCCGGAGGTGGGGTTTCTCGTGGTGGACAAGCAGCTCAGCGCGCGGCGCGTCCGCCTCGACGTGGAGACGGGGCAGGTGTTCCCGCTGACCGCCCCCGCCATCGGCAAGTGCTACCTGTCGACGCTGGATGACGCCGGCGTCCGACGCCTGCTCCGCCGCCACCGGCCCCGCGCGTTCACGGACCAGTCCATCGTCGACGTGCGCGCGTATCTGGAGGCGGTGAGGGAGGTCCGGGCGCGCGGGTACGGCGTCAGCGTCGGCGAGTACTTCCCCTGGATCTCCGCGGTGGCCGCGCCGATCTACGACGAGCGCGGTGCCGTCGCGCTGATCCTGGCGCTCTTCGGGGTCAGCTCCGAGCTGACCGGCGATGCGCTGGCGAGCCACGGGCGTCGCGTCGTGTCCGTGGCCGAGGCGATCACGCGAGACATCGGCGGCCGCCGCCCCGAGCCGCGGCGCGTCGAGCACCGCGTCGGCGCCCCGCGCGCAGCGCTGCGCCCGGTGGCCGACGCCAAGGAGGCCGACGGTGTCGCTTGATCCCGATCTCCTCCAGCGCATCGAAGCCATCCAGCGGGGCGGCCACGAGAAGTACCACCAGAAGCTCCGCGCGGAGGGCAAGCTCTTCGTCCGCGAGCGGCTCGCGCGCCTCCTCGATCCCGACTCCATGGTCGAGGAGGGCCTGCTCGCCCGCTGCGCTGACGAGGGCCTTCCCGCCGACGCCGTGGTGACGGTCACGGGCAAGATCGGCGGGCGGCCGGTCGCCGTCATGGCCAACGACATGACCGTCAAGGCCGGCGCGTGGGGCCGCGTCACCATCCAGAAGATCCAGCGCATCCAGGAGATCGCGCGGGACGCCCAGCTGCCGATGCTGTACCTCGTCGATTCCGCCGGCGCCCGCCTCGACGAGCAGTTCGACATCTTCGTCGCGCGCCGCCACTCCGGCCGCATCTTCCACAACCAGATCCAGCTCTCGGGGGTCGTGCCCCAGGTCTGCGTCCTGCTCGGGCCCTCCCCCGCGGGCGCCGCGTACATGCCGGCCTTCTGCGACCTCGTGATCATGGTGGACGGCCACGCCTCCGCCTACCTCGGCTCGCCCCGCATGTCCGAGATGGCGACGGGCGAGAAGGTCACGATGGAGGAAATGGGCGGGGCCCGGATGCACTGCGCCGTGAGCGGCCTCGGCGACGTCCTGGCCGCGACCGAGGAGGAGGCGCTCGCGCTCGTCGCGCGCTACCTGGGCTACATGCCCCGCTCCTGGCAGGAGGCGCCGGCGGCGGCCCCGGCGCGCGTGCCCGCGCCGGGCCGGCCGATCGACGAGCTGGTGCCGGCCGAGCAGAACCGGGTCTTCGACATGTACCGCGTCATCGACCGGCTGGTCGACGAGGGGAGCTTCTTCGAGGTCAAGCGGCTCTTCGCCCCCGAGCTGATCACGGGCCTCGCGCGCCTTCACGGGCGCGTCATCGGGATCGTCGCGAACCAGCCGAAGGTCAAGGGCGGCGTCCTCTTCAGCGACTCCTCCGACAAGGGGGCGCGCTTCGTCTGGCTCTGCAACGCCTTCAACATCCCGCTGCTGTTTCTCGCGGACGTCCCCGGCTTCATGATCGGCAGCCAGGTCGAGCGCCAGGGCATCATCCGTCACGGCGCCAAGCTGCTGTTCGCGGTGGCGGAGGCCACGGTCCCGAAGATCTCCGTCATCGTCCGCAAAGCGTACGGCGCGGGCTACATGGCCATGTCGGGCGGCTCCTTCCTGCCGGATGCCTGCATCGCGCTCCCGACGGCGAGGCTCGCGATCATGGCCCCGGAGCCGGCGGTGAACGCGATCCATCTCAACACGATCCAGTCGCTCGAGGGCGAGGCGCGCCAGGCGTTCATCCGCGAGAAGCGACGGGAGTACGAGGAGAAGATCGACCTCTATCGCCTGGCCTCGGAGTTCTTCATCGACGCGGTCGTCCCCGGCGGCGCGCTGCGCGAGGAGCTCCGCCGGCGTTTCGAGACCTACGCCGCCAAGCCCCGCCGCCCGGTGCGGCGCTGGAACGGAGTGATCCCCGGATGAAGCCCCGCGTGCCTCCAGCAGGCCACCCGCGGTCCACGCCGGCCTCGCGGACCCCGCTACAATGACCCAGGCCGAGGTCCTTCTCGCGGTCGAGGGCGCGGTCGCCACGCTCACGCTCAACCGGCCGGGCGCGATGAACGCGATGGGGCGCCGGTTCGCCGACGACCTCGAGCAGGCGCTGCGCGACCTCCGCGCGCGGTCGGACGTCCGCGCGGTCATGGTCACCGGCGCCGGCGACCGTGCGTTCTCCGTGGGCGGCGACATCAAGGAGCGGGGCGCGATGAGCCTGGACGAACGCTGGAGCCACGCCCTCCGGCTCGGCCGCTGCTTCGACGAGCTCGAGGCGTTCCCGGTGCCGGTGATCGCCGCGGTCAACGGCTATGCCCTCGGCGGCGGCATGGAGCTGGCCGTCGCGTGCGACATCCGCGTCGCCTCCGACCGCGCGGAGGTTGGGCTCACGGAGGTGCGGATCGGCGTGTTCCCCGGCGCGGGCGGGCCGGTACGCCTGACGCGCCTGGTGGGCAAGGGGATCGCGAAGCTGGTCCTCTTCAGCGGCCGGAGGTTCCCGGCCCGGGAGGCGGCGGAGCTGGGGCTGGTGGACCTCGTCGTCCCGCACGCCGAGCTGCCGGCCGCAGCGCGGACGCTCGCGGAGGAGATCGCCGCGAACGGCCCGCTGGCGATCCAGGCGGTCAAGCGCCTGGTCAACGCCTGCTACGAGGCGGACCTCGCCTCGTGCCTGGAGCTGGCGCGGGCCCTCCGCCGCCCGCTCGACCACACCGAGGACATGCTCGAGGGCGTCCGCGCGTTCGAAGAGCGTCGGCCGCCCCGGTTCCAGGGGAAGTGACGTGCGGTTCGGCGTGACCCTCGTCCCCGACGACACGCGCGCGCTCGGACCCCTGACGCGCGTGATGGAGGAGACGGGCTACGACCTCCTCGGCGTCGGGGACTCGCAGTCGGTGTTCCGCGAGCTGTACGTGAGCCTGACGGTGTGCGCGCTGGCGTCGACGCGCCTGCGGCTCGGGCCGACGGTCACCAATCCGATCACGCGCCACCCCGCCGTGACCGCCAGCGCCATCGCCAGCCTCGACGAGGTTTCGGGAGGGCGCGCCTTCCTCGGCGTCGGCAGCGGCGACAGCGCGATCTACAACCTGGGCCAGCGGCTCACGCCGCTCGACACGCTCCGGCGGACGCTCGAGACCCTGAAGACGCTCATGCGCGGCGAGCGCGTCGACTTCGAGGGCCGCCCCATCCACACCCAGTGGATCAGGCGGCCCGTGCCCCTCTGGATCGCCGCCGAGGGGCCGCGGACCCTCGAGCTTGCCGGCGAGCTGTGCGACGGCGTCATCGTGGGCACGGGCCTCACGCCCGAGGTCATCGCCGGCTCGCTGGCCTGTCTCGAGCGCGGCGCCCGGAAGTCGGGGCGAAGCCTCGCGGACCTGGACATCTGGTGGTTCGCCAAGGCCAACATCGCGTCCAGCCGCAAGCAGGCGGTGGGCGAGATCAAGATGGCGCTGGCGGCGAGCGCCAACCACGCGTTCCGCGCCACGCTGGAGGGCAAGCACGTCCCCGAGCGGTACCGCGAGGGGATTCACGAGCTGCAGCGGCGCTACGCCTTCCACCAGCACGAGCAACTCGGGCCCAGCGCCAACGCCGCCCTGACGGACGAGCTGGGACTGACCGACTATCTGGCCGAGCGCTTCGCCATCGCCGGGACGCCCGACGACTGCGCGGCGCAGGTCGAGGGATTGCGCCGGCAAGGCGTCTCGCAGATCCTGATCACGGCCTTCGTGCCGGACCGCCTGCGCTTTCTCCGCGAGTTCGCCGACACCGTGATCCGGAGCGTCCGATGACCCTCGAGCGCCGGAGTCGCATCGTCGACGAGGTGGAGGCCGCGACCCGCGTGAAGGACGGCATGTGCCTCAGCATCGGCGGCCACATTATGTCGAGCCATGCGATGGCGCTCGTCCGCCGGATCATCCGCCAGGGCACGCGGAACCTGACGGTCGTCGGCGCGGCCTCCGCGGGGCTCGAGGTCGATCTCCTGATCGGGGCCGGCTGCGTGCGCAAGGTCGTCGCGCCGTACGTCGGCGCGGAGGCGCTGGCGCCGATCGGCCCCTTCTACAAGGCCGCCGCGGAGCGGGGCGAGATCGAGACCTGGGAGTGCGACGAGGGGATGTACTACACGGCGCTGCGCGCCGCGGCGCTCAGGCTGCCGTTCCTGCCGACGCTCGCCGGCCTGGGCACCTCCCTGCCCGAGGTGAACCCGGACCTCAAGGTGTTCGCCGATCCCCTCACCGGCCGGCCGCTGGTCGCGGTGCCGCCGCTCCAGCCGGACGTGGCCCTGATCCACGCGGCGTACGCGGACCCCTACGGCAACGTCCAGTTCGTCGGCAGCGGGATGGGCGACCGCGCGCACCACCGCGCGGCGACGGTGACCATCGTGACCGTCGAGCGCGTCGTGCCCAACGAGGAGATCCGGCGGAACCCGATCGCGACGGCCCTGTGGAACGTCGACATGGTCGTGCGCGCGCCGTACGGGTCGCACCCGTTCCAGAGCCCGGGCTTCTACCTCCACGACGAAGCTCACCTCGAGGAGTACCTGGCCGCGGCGCGCGCGGCGGTCGGCGGCGACCGCGGCCTGTTCGACAAGTACCTGGAGCGCTACATCTTCGGTCCGGCGAACCACGCCGAGTATCTCCAGACCGTGGGGTTTCCCCGCATCCTCTCGCTCCACGAGGTCTGAGGAGGCTATGAACAGATCGCGTTGTCGAGGGGCGCCACGGCTGCGCCGGGGTGCCCCGAGCGGCGCGGGGGTTGGGGGGCGCCCGGAGCCCCCCATGTCCTGAGGACGGCGCATGGACTACACGACGAAGGAGCTGATCGCGGCGTTCATCGCGCGGGACCTGCACGACGGCGAGAACATCGTCGTGGGCGCGAACCTGCCCGTGCCGCGCGCCGGCGTGCTGCTGGCCCACCTGCACCACGGGCCGAACATGACCATCGGGCTCTCGGCGACGCAGACGAGCCTCCTGAAGGAGCCGGTCCTGCAGCCCTTCAAGTACAATCGCGACTTCCGCGCCGCGCGCTGGGCGGAGTCCTACATGCTGCACCACGAGACGTTCGACTCGCCGAAGCTCATCTCCGACGTGTTCTTCGTCGGCGGGATCCAGATCGACCGGTTCGGCAACTCCAATCTGATCGGCGTGGGCCGAGACTATCGGCGCCTGCGGTTCCGGGGGCCGGGGGCGATCGGCACGACGACGATGACCGTGTACACGAAGCGCTACTATCTCTACCTGAACAGCCACGACCCCCGGGTGCTGGTCGAGCGGTGCGACTTCGTCACCGCGTTCGGCTGGGGCGCGGGCGGGGCCGATGCCCGGACGCGGCTCGGGCTGCCGGGCGGGGGGCCGAAGTACTGCATCACCCCGCTCTGCGTCTTCGACTTCGAGGAGGAGGACAAGCGCATGCGCCTCAAGAGCGTCCATCCCGGCGTGACCGTGGAGCAGGTGCTCGCCAGGACGGGCTTCAAGCCGGTCGTCCCGGCCAAGGTCGGGGAGACCGAGCCGCCCACGGCCGAGGAGATCGCGATCCTGAGGCAGCGTGTCGACGTGGAGGGCGTGCTGAGGTCCTAGTCCAGCAGCCGGTCGCAGTATCGAGGAGCGCCACGGCTTCGCCGGGGCGCTCCGAGCGCTGGGGGTATGGGGGCCATGTCGAGGCCCCCATGTCCCTCAAGGAGCGACGAAATGCGATTCGATTTCAGCGACGAGCAGCAGCTGTGGCACGACACCGTCAACCGGTTCATCGACAGCGAGGGCGGGGGGCGCGAGTACGCGCGGCGGTGCGACGGCGAGCGGCGCTATCCTTACGAGCTGTACGAGAAGGTCGCCAAGCAGGGGTGGCTCGGCCTGCTCGTGCCCGAGGAGTACGGCGGCATGGGCGCGGATGCCATGTTCTATGCCATCTTCATGGGCGCCATGGGGAAATACGCCGTGGACTTCTCGAGCGCCTTCGGGGTGACGACCTTCACGGCGATGAACCTCGTCCGCCACGGCACGCGCCAGCAGAAGGAGCAGTACCTGCCCGCCTTCATCGAAGGCCGGGTCCGCTTCTCGATCTCGATGACCGAGCCGAACGCCGGGTCGGATGTGGCCAGTCTGACCACCCGCGCCGAGCTGAAGGACGACCACTTCGTGCTCAACGGCCAGAAGGTCTTCGCCTCGGCGGCGCACGCGCGGGACAACATCATCTGCATGGCGGTCCGCACCGATCCGAACGCGCCCAAGCACAAGGGGATCAGCCTGCTCCTGGTGCCCAACGACACGCCGGGGCTGGAGCTGCGCCTCCTGCCGACGCTGGCGCGGCGGTCGACCGGCACCAACGAGATCTTTCTCACGGACGTGCGCGTGCCGTACCAGAACCTGATCGGCGAGCTGAACCACGGGTGGCGGTACCTGGTCGAGCATCTGGAGATCGAGCGGCTGGCGATCTCCGCGGGCTACGTGAGCTGCGCGCAGACGGCGGTCTCGGACGCGCTCCGCTACGCCAAGGAGCGGCACCAGTTCGGGCGCGCCATCGGCGAGTTCCAGGTGATCAAGCACATGCTCGCGGACATGCAGACCCAGGTCGACGCGGCGACGCTCATGGTGTATAGGGTCGCGTACCTGGCGAGCCAGGGGCGCGCCTGCACGCGCGAGGCGGCGATGGCGAAGCTGATCGCCTCCGAGACGCTCCTCGACGTCGCGACCAAGGGGATGCAGATCCTGGGCGGCTATGCCCAGCTCCCCGAGTACGACATGGAGCGGTACTGGCGGGAAGGCAAGCAGGCGACGGTCGGCGGAGGCACGAGCCAGATCCAGCGCTCCATCATCGCCAAGGGGATGGGGCTCTAGCCCAGACTATTCGTGAACGACCCCGTGGAGGCGGACGGTGGCACGAGGAGCGCGGCCTCGGGAGGGGTCACTCGGCCACGCGGCTCGCGTCCGCTGCCCCGGTGCGGCTGGGCTCGGCTCCATCCGGGCGCGGCGGGTCCGCTCCCACGCGGCGGGAACGAGTCTCGATGACCCCTCCCGAGGCCGCGCTCCTCGCGCCACCGTCCGACCCGCCGGGCGGCGATCATGAATAGCGGAGGCTGACCATGCGCAGCTACAGGGGTCAGGTCGCGATCGTCGGCGTCGGTGAGACTCCCGTCGGCAAGGTGCCGGGCCGGAGCGCGCTCTGGTTCAACGCGGAGGCGACGCGGCTCGCGCTCGAGGACGCCGGACTCGACAAGGCGCAGGTGGACGGGCTCGTGACCGCGCCGAGCTTCGTGGCGCCCTTCGCCCGCATGAGCGTCGCGGTCAGCGAGTACCTCGGCATCCGCCCGACCTTCTCGAACACGCTCAACGTCTCCGGCGCCACCGCCGCGGCCTCGGTCAGCGTCGCCGCCGCGGCGATCCACGCCGGGCTCGCCGACACCGTCGTCGTCTGTTGCGGTGACAACATGCTGTCCGGGCTGACGCGCGACCTCGCGGTCAAGGCGCTGGTCGAGAGCCGCGACCCGCAGTACGAGGCGCCGTTCGGTCTGCTCGTCGCCACGACGTTCGCGCTCACCGCCCAGCGCCACATGGCGGAGTACGGCACGACGCCCGAGCAGCTCGCCCGGGTGGCCGTCGTCACCCGCGGGCACGCGATGAAGAAGCCCGGAGCGCAGATGACGGCGCCGATCACCGTCGAGGACGTGCTCGCCTCCAAGCTCATCACGACGCCCTACCACATGCTCGACTGCGCGCTCGTGAGCGACGGGGGCGCCGCGTTCGTGCTGACGGCCGCCGAGCGGGCGCGGGACCTACGGCGGAAGCCGGTCTATCTGCTCGGCGGGGGCGAGAGCTATACGCAGGAGCACATCTTCTGTGCCGAGTCGATCACGACGACCGGGGCGGCCATCTCCAGCCGCCGGGCGTACGCGATGGCCGGCGTCCGCCCCGAGGACATCGACGTGGCGGGCATCTACGACTGCTTCACCGGGACCGTGGTCATGATGCTGGAGGACCTGGGCTTCTGCAAGAAGGGCGAGGGCGGCCCCTTCGTGGAGGCCGGCCAGATCACCTACGGTGGCCGGATCCCGATCAACACGCACGGCGGGATGCTGTCCTACGCGCACCCCGGGCTGCCCGGCGGCTTCTTCCACATCGTCGAGATGGTGCGCCAGCTTCGGGGCGAGGCGGGCGAGCGCCAGGTCGCCGGCGCCGAGCTGGCGCTCTGCCACAGCCTCGGCGGAGGCTTCGCCACGAACGCGACGATCATCCTGGGCACGGAGGAAAAGGGATGAGCGACGCGCGCCTCTCTCAGGCCACCCACAGTCCAAGCCGGGCTCGCGGACCCCGCTACAAATGACCGGCCAGAAGCCGCTGCCCCCGATCGACGACGACACGCGCGCGTACTGGGCGGGGCTGGCGCGCGGCGAGCTGCTGCTCCAGCACTGCCGCGCCTGCGGGCACGTCCAGTTCTACCAGCGCGCGCTGTGCGGCCGCTGCCTCTCGCCGAGTCTCGATCCCCGCCCCGCGAGCGGCCGCGGGAGCATCTACAGCTTCAGCACCGTCCACCGGCCCCCGTCCGCGGAGTTCAAGGACGACGTCCCGTACACGGTGGTCCTCGTGGAGCTGAGCGAGGGGCCGCGAATGATCAGCACGCTGGTCGACACGCCGCCCGAGACGGTCAGGATCGGCCAGCCGGTGGAGATCGTCTACGACCGGGTGACCCCCGAGATCACGCTGCCGCGCTTCAGGCGCGCCGCCGCGCCGACGGCCGGGTGACGGCGCATGCGCCTCAAGGACAAGGTGGCGATCGTCACCGGCGGGGGGACCGGCCTCGGCCGAAGCATCGCGACGCTGTTCGCGCAGGAGGGGGCGAGCGTCGTGGTGAACGGGCGGCGCCCGGGCCCGATCGCCGCGGTGGCGGAGGCGATCGAGCGGGCGGGGGGCCGCGCCATCCCGGTGCCCGGGGACGTCACGGTGGCCGCCGACGTCCGGCGGCTCGTCGAGGCCGCCGTCCAGACGTTCGATCGCCTGGACGTTCTGGTCAACAACGCCGGGGTGCAGCCGAGCCGGACGAAGGTGGCCGACTGCACCGAGGAGGAGTGGCGAACGACGCTCGACGGCAACCTGACCAGCGTCTTCCTCTGCTGCAAGTACGCGCTGCCCGCGCTCATCACGTCGCGTGGGAACGTCGTCAACGTCGCCTCGACGACGGGCGTCCGGCCGAGCCGTCATCGCGCGGCCTACGGCGCCGCGAAGGCCGGCGTCGTCATGCTGACCCGCAGCATGGCGCTCGACTACGCGCGCCACGGCGTGCGCGTCAACGCCGTCTGTCCGGCGTTCGTCGAGACCGATATGAACCGCGAGTGGCTGGCGGATCTCCGCGCGCGCGGCGGCTACGAGGCGCTCGTCAGGACCCACCCGCTCGGCCTGGGCGAACCCGACGACGTCGCGTACGCGGCGATGTTCCTGGCGAGTGACGAGGCGAAGTGGATCACCGGCGTCGCCCTGCCCGTCGACGGCGGCGCCACGGTCGCGAGCGCGTAGCCCGGGCGCGAGACTGAGGGAGGGAGAGCTATGACAGGGCGGTTCTGGAACGAGATCGAGGGACGGCCGTGGTCTGAAGTCGTCGCGATCCAGGAGGCGAAGCTCCGGCGCCAGCTTGCGTATCTCGAAGGCGCCTCGGAGTTCTATCGCGAGAAGCTCCGCGCCGCCGGCGTCGCCTTCGACGCGGTCAAGACCGCGGCGGACCTGGTCCGCGTGCCCTTCACGCTCAAGACCGAGCTGCGCGACAGCCTCGCGGCCTGCCCGCCGCTGGGGCGCCACCTCGCCGCGCCGCTGAGCAAGGTCATCCAGATCCAGGCCTCGTCAGGGACAACGGGGAGCCCGTCCTACGTGGGCCTCACCCACCACGACATCCGTGTGTGGTGCGAGATGGGCGCGCGCGTCTTCTACGCGAACGGCGTCCGCCCGGGCGACGTGTGCCTGCACGCCTTCTCGATGAGCAAGGGCTTCGTCGGCGGCCTCCCCGTCGTCCAGATGCTCCAGTACATGGGCGTGTGCGACATCCCCGTCGGCGCCGACGCCGGGGTGGAGCGGCTGCTGCGCGTGCTGGCCGACCAGCGGCCTCACGCGGTGACGGGCACGCCCTACTTCGTCATCCACCTCGCGGAGCGGGCGCCCGAGGTGCTCGGGATCGAGGCCAGGACCCTCGGCGTCCGCGCGATCTCGGTCGGAGGCGAGCCGGGCGGCGGCATTCCGGCCGTGCGGGCGCGGGCCGAGACGCTCTGGGGCGGGAATGCGAGGACAAGAGCGGGATGCACGCCTGCGCCCAGGAGTTCCTGCTGTTCGAGATCATCGACCCCGAGACCGGCCGGCCGCTGCCCGTCGAGACCGGTGTCAAGGGCGAGCTGGTCTACACCGCGATCGACCGGGAGGCCTCGCCGCTGCTCCGCTTCAGGACGGGCGACCACGTCGAGGTGCTCGGGACCTCGTGCCGGTGCGGGCGCACGGGGCCGAAGATCCGCTGCTTCGGCCGCACCGACGACATGCTGATCGTCCGCGGCGTCAACGTCTTCCCCTCGGCGATCAAGGACGTGGTCGCCCGGCTCGAGCCGCGGACGACCGGCGCCATCAAGGTCGTCGTCGACTTCCCGGGACACACGACCCAGCAACCGCTCAAGGTCAAGGTGGAGCACGGCCCCGGCGTGAAGCCGCCGGAGCTGCCCGCGCTCGAGGCCGAGCTGGAACGGCGGCTCAGGGAGGCCCTGGCGTTCAAGGCCGAGGTCGAGCTGGTGCCGCCCGACACCTTCGAGAAGCCTGGCGTCCAGAAGGTCCAGCTGATCGAGCGCCGGGCATGAGCGACGCGGAGCGGGTGCTGGCGGGGCGCGTGGCGCTCGTCACGGGCGCCTCGCGCGGGATCGGGCGCGGGATCGCGCTGGCGCTGGGCGCAGCGGGCGCCGCCGTCGCCTGCGCCGCGCGCGCCGTCGATCACTCCGAGCCCACCGCGGCGCAGATCCGCGCCGGGGGAGGAACGGCCCACGCGTTCGGGCTCGAGGTGACCCGCGCGGAGGAGATTCCCGCGACCCTCCGCGCGGTGGAGGCGGCGCTCGGCCCGATCGACGTCCTCGTCAACAACGCCGGCATCACCTTCCAGCGGAAGACGCTCGAGCTGACGGACGAGGAGTGGGAGCGGATGCTCGCCACCAACCTGACCTCGATGTTCCGCCTCGCGCGGGCGGTCGCGCCGTCGATGATCGCGCGTGGCGGGGGCCGGATCATCAACATCGGCTCCATGTGGGGCCGCGTGGGCGTGCCGCAGTACGCGGCGTACTGCGTGAGCAAGGCCGGCGTGGATGCCCTCACCCGCTGCCTCGCCGTCGAGTGGGCCCGGCACGGCATTCGCGTCAACTGCGTGGCCCCGGGCTACATCCGCACGGACTTCCAGACCGAGGTGATGGCCGACGAGCGCATCCGGAGCCTCATCCACTCCAAGATCCCGCTGCGGCGCCTGGGCGAGCCGGCGGAGGTCGGCGCGCTCGTCGTGTACCTGGCCTCGCCCGCCGCAGAGTTCATGACCGGGCAGACGATCTACCTCGACGGCGGCCAGACGAGCTCCTGGTGACGCGGAATGTGGCAGGCAATCTACCGTCGATGGCACAGCGGGATAGAGCGGCGTCTTATATGGGCCTATCTGATCGCGGCCGCCCTCACCCTTGTCTCGTTCGCCGCGCCGCTCGCCGTGGAGGCGCAGCCGGCGGGCAAGGTCCCACGGGTTGGTGTCCTGACCACACTACCCTTGTCGTCCTGGATTTTCGCGCGACAGTTCCCAGAAGCCCTTCGCGATCTTGGCTACGTCGAAAAGCAGAACATCATCCTGGAATGGCGCTCGGCCGACGGGAGGCTCGATCGCCTGGCGGATTTGGCAGCCGAACTGGTTCGCGCCAAGGCCGATGTGATCGTCGCCATGACGAATGCGGATGTCGTCGCGGCGAAACGGGCCACGACGACGATCCCCATTGTCATGGGAGCGGCCCAGGACCCCGTCGCCGCCGGACTCGTGGCCAGCCTGGCTCGGCCCGGGGGCAACATCACTGGCAGGACGTACCTCAATCCAGAGACAGTGGGCAAGCAACTCGAACTCCTCAAAGAGACGGTTCCCACGATCACCCGCGTCGTGTACTTGCGTGGGGTGGACGCCCCAGGTTACGCAACCACCTACCAGGGGCTACGGGCGGGCGCCCAGACGCTTGGTCTCACGCTGCGTGAGGTGGAGGTACGGAAGACAGATGACGTGGCGCGTGTCCTGGAAGAGGTCCGCCGCTGGCAACCTGACGCACTCTATGTGGGTGTGGTCGCGGACCTGGCGGTAAAGCACCGTCTACCTTTGATGTACGGGGTGATCGAGTATACGGAAGCCGGGGCGCTCGCCTCCTACTGGCCGAACAGCGCCGAGATGTTTCGACGCGCCGCGAGCTATGTTCATAGAATCCTCACCGGGATCCGCCCCGGCGATCTCCCAATCGAGCAGCCGCTGAAGTTCGAGCTGGTGGTCAACCTCAGGACAGCAAAGGCGCTTGGCCTCACGATTCCGCCGTGGCTTCTGCTGCGCGTGAATCGGCTTATCGAGTGAGCGATGGACCCGCGGTGGTCGGATCGCGATACACTCCGAGGGCATGACCGGGCGAGTCGAGCGGTGACATGACCGAAGACTTCGGCCTCGAGCGCGAGCATCGCGAGTTCCGCGACACCTTCCGGCGGTTCGTCGCCGACAAGATCGCGCCGATCGCCGAGCGCGGCGAGCGGGAGCAGCGGTTCCCTCGCGAGGTCTACGCGGTGCTCCGCGACGCCGGGTTCCTCGCCGTGAACTTCCCCGTGGAGGTCGGCGGCGGCGGCGGCGACCTCCTGATGGGCTGTATCTTCTACGAGGAGCTGACGCGCGCCTCGGCCGGCGTCTCCGCGGGCGTGTTCGCCCACCAGCACCTCGCCGCGGGGCCGGTGTTCCACCTCGGGACGGAGGAGCAGAAGCAGGAATTCCTCCTGCCGGCGCTCCGGGGCGAGCGGCTCGGCGCCTTCGGCCTCACCGAGCCCGACGCCGGGAGCGACATCCGCGGCATCAAGACCACGGCCCGCCGCGACGGTGGCGACTTCGTCCTCAACGGTTCCAAGCTCTACATCACGAACGGCTCGATCGCCGACTTCATGCTGGTCGCCGCCCGCACGAGCCAGGCTAGATCGGCGGACGCGCTCTCGATGTTCATCGTCGAGACGCGGGATCCGGGCGTGACGGCGCGCGACCTCGTCAAGGTGGGCAACCACTCCTCGTCCACGGCGTTCGTGAGCCTCGAGGACGTACGCGTGCCGGCGCGCCGCGTGCTCGGCGAGGTGGGGCGGGGGCTCGCGCAGCTCAAGGCGACCCTGACCGAGGGGCGGATCCTCGTCGCCAACCGCGGCCTCGGCCTCGCCCAGGAGGCCTGGGAGCTGATCCTCCGGTACGCGAACGAGCGGCAGGCGTTCGGCCGGACCATCGGGAGCTTCCAGGGCGTGGCGTTCAAGATCGCCGAGATGGCGGCGCGCCTCGACGCCGTGCGGCTCATGATCTACCGGGCCGCGCGCCTCAAAATGGCCGGCCACGACTGCGTGCGCGAGGCGTCGATGGCGAAGTACCTGGCGAGCGAGGCGGCGGTGCGCGTGACGGCCGAGGCGCTGCTCCTGCACGGAGGCGCGGGCTACATGGAGGAGATGAAGGTGGCGCGCCTCTACCGGGACGCGCCGGAGGCGTGGATCGGCGAGGGCACCAACGAGATCCAGCTGAGCGTCATCGCGCGCTCGCTCGGGCTCCTGTGACGACCCCGCGGACCGTCGACGAGGTCTTCGTGGCCGCCGCCGGGCGCGAC
>JACPCG010000051.1 GCA_016179925.1 Candidatus Rokuibacteriota bacterium
CTCAAGCCGAACGGCGTGCTCCTCATCACGCTCAATCGCCCCGAGGTGCTGAACGCGACGAACGCGCGCCTGCACTGGGAGCTGACCCAGGTCTGGCTCACCGTGGACGCGGACCCCAAGGTGCGCGTGGCGCTCGTCACCGGCGCGGGCAAGGCGTTCTCGGCCGGCGGCGACCTCGAGATGGTGGAGGAGATGGCGGGCAACCCCGACGCCGTCGCACGCACCATGCGCGAGGCCTCGGACCTCGTCTACAACATGGTCAACCTCGAGAAGCCGGTGGTCTCGGCGATCAACGGCGTCGCGGTGGGCGCGGGGCTCGTCGTCGCGCTCCTCGCGGATGTCAGCATCATCTCGGAGTCGGCGCGTCTGACCGACGGCCACACGCGCCTGGGCGTCGCCGCGGGCGACCACGCGGCGATCGTCTGGCCGCTCCTCTGCGGGATGGCGAAGGCGAAATACTACCTCCTCACCGCGGACTTCCTCGACGGCCGTGAGGCCGAGCGCATCGGCCTCGTGAGCCTCTGCGTTCCCGCCGACCGTGTGCTGGAGCGCGCGTGGGACGTCGCGGGGAAGCTCGCCGAGGGGAGCCAGCCGTCCATCCGATGGACGAAACGGGCGCTCAACAACTGGTTGCGCCAGGCGGGGCCGATCTTCGATCAGTCGCTCGCCCTCGAGATGCTCACGTTCATGCACCCGGACGTCCGCGAGGGCGTCCGCGCGATCCGCGAGAAGCGCGCCCCCGCGTTTCCCTCGGCGCGCTGAGGGAGGAGCCCGCCCGATGGCCTGGACTCCGCCGCCCCCGCGCGCAGCCCACCCGTACTACATGCACGACGCGATCTACGCCCAGCCCGGCGCGCTCCGGCTCCTCACGCGCGGCCAGGGTGAGGCGATCGAAGAGGCCGCCGCGCGCCTCTCCGCGATGGAGCGCGTGCTCCTCTGCGGCATCGGCACCTCGTGGCACGCGACGCTCGTCGGCGAGCTCCTCTTCGCCCGCGTGGGCGGCCTCGGCCATCGCGTGCGCGCGCTCCATTCGTTCGAGTTCAAGGGCTACTGGCCCGACCTGGACGCGCGCACCGGCGCCGTGGTGGTGAGCCATCGCGGCTCCAAGCGCTACTCGCTGGAGGCGCTCGCCAAGGCCAAGGCGAGCGGCGGGGTCGGGATCGCGATCACCGGCAAGGGACACGAGGGCCTCGCCGCGGCCGACTACGTGCTCCGCACGGTGGAGCAGGAGAGCTCCGCGGCCCACACGGTGAGCTACACGTGCGCGCTCGCGATGCTCGCGACGCTCGCGGCGGCCGTGGGCGGCGACGCGGAGGTGCGCCACCAGCTCGAGGAGATCCCGGACACGCTGGCGCTCCTCCTCGGGCAGGAGGCGTGGGAGGAGCTGACGCGGCGCTTCGCGGGCCGCCGCCGCTACTGGTTCGTCGGCGGCGGACCGAACACGGCGACCGCGTACGAGGCCGCGCTCAAGATGAGCGAGGCCAACCACTCGACCGCGCTCGGCTTCAACTGCGAGCAGTTCCTTCACGGGCCGTGGGCCGCCCTCGAGGCCGAGGACGTGGTCTTCCTGATCGCGCCGCCCGGCCCGTCCCACGAGCGCTGCCTCGCCGTCGCGCGCGTCGCGAAAGAGGTGGGCGCGCCGCTCGTCGCGCTCGCGCCCGAGGACGACCGGGACCTCGCCGCGCTCGCGATGGAGACGATCGCGCTCCCGCCGGTAGACGAGTTGCTCTCCCCCATCCTCGCGGTCGTCCCGCTCCAGCTCTTCACCTACCACCTGGCGCTCGAGCGGCGGGTGAACCCCGACACGATGCGCGGCGACCAGCCCGCGCACGGCCGCGGGCGCTCCGGGCTCTCGCTCTGATCAGAGCGCGCTGAGCAGCTCCGCGAGGACCAGCGGACTTATACTGGCCCTCAGAATGCACGTGATATCGCGCCGCCGTTTCCTCACGGCCTTCGTCATAGCTTGGGCGCCGCTCGGCGCCGCGGTTGAGGCACAGGAGTATAAGGCGGGGAAGGTGTACCGGGTAGGGCTCCTGGGGTCTGTCACGGCTTCTACAGCCCCGCACCTCCTCCAGGCCTTCCGGCAAGGGCTCCGCGACCTCGGCTGGGTTGAAGGACGAAACCTCGTCATCGAGTACCGATGGGCTGAGGGGAGACTTGATCGGCTCACCGACCTGGCGGCCGACCTGGTCCGGCTCAGAGTGGACGTCATCGTCAGCGCCGGTACGCCAGGCCCTGCTGCCGCCAAACATGTCACTCGGACGATCCCGATCGTCATGGTGGCCGCCGGCGATCCGGTGTCGACTGGGCTCGTGGCCAGCCTGGCTCGGCCGGGTGGGAATGTCACGGGGCTCAGTATCATGGCCCCTGAACTGGGTGGGAAGCGGTTGCAGCTCCTCAAAGAGGCGGTGCCTGGATTGTCGCGAGTAGGAGTCCTCTGGAATTCGCACAACCTCTATGCCCGGCTCGTGGTGAGAGAAACCGAGAAGGCAGCCCGAGTCACAGGGGTAGCGCTTGAAAGCCTCGAGGTTCGGGTGCCCGAGGATTTCGAGAGGGCATTCGAGGATGCGCTCCTCCGACAGGTTGGCGCTCTCATCGCGGTGGAGGACTCTCTGACGATCACTCACCGAACATGGATCGTGGACTTCGCGGCCAAGAGCAGGCTGCCGGCCATCTACGGGTTCAGGGAATTCGTGGATGCTGGGGGCCTCATGATGTACGGGGCCGATCTTCGGGATCTGTTTCGGCGCTCGGCCACCTACGTCGACAAGATCCTCAAGGGCGCCGAGCCCGCTGACCTCTCGGTGGAACAGCCCACCAAGTTCGAGCTGGTCATCAACCTCAAGACGGCAAAGGCGCTCGGTCTGACGATCCCGCCGCCGCTGCTGCTGCGAGCGGATCAGGTGATCGACCCCTGAGGGCGCGCTGGGGACCGAACACGAAGACCACCTGGACCACGCGCTGCTCGCGCACGAGGCGCTCGAGGTCCTCTTCGCGCTCGATCAGGATGCCCGCGGGATAGCGCGGGCCGGCGAGCTCGGCCGGGTAGCGGCGGCCGGCGATGCCCGGGATCTGCGCCGCCGTGAACGCGACGACCTCACTCGCCGGATCGTCGCGATAGACGACGTTGAAGTTGTGGAAGTCGCGCCCCGCCGCTCCGAGGATCAGGACGCGGACGGGCATCGCGAGCGCGGACTATTGATGAACAGCTCGGCGGCGACCGAGCGGGTGGCGCAGGGTGCGGCCCCCATCGGTCGGGCGGAGTGGGACCCCTCGACCGCTCGCCGTTCGGAGAACGGCGGGTGCGATCGACGGGTGATGGAGCCCGCCCCGCGGGAGCCACACCCTGCGCCAGGACCCGCTCGCCTCGCGCGTTCGGCGTTCAGGAATAGTCCAGGCTCGCGATGCCCGTCCGCGTCCCGATCCTCGGAGCGGCGGGGCGCGAATTCATGCTACGGCTGCGCGGGCCCCTCGGGGCGCGGCCCGCTGCCGCGCCGGCGGCGCCGGCGCCGCCGGCCGGAGCCCGGCGCGCCCTCGGCGGGGGGCGGCGGCGCGACCGCCGGCGTGTGGCCGTGGCGCGGCCGCTCGGACGGGCGCCCGTGCGGGTGGCCGCCCCCGCGGCGCCCGCGCTCGCCGAAGCGGTCACGCGCCGCGAGCCGCGCGCGCTTCTCCTCGGCGTAGCGGCGGCGCTCCTCGGCGGTGGGCCTGATTTCGGGCACGAAGAGGTCGTCGTCCGCCCACTCGACCGCGATTTTCTGGCCGATGAACTTCTCGATCGCCTCGAGGTTGAGCGCGCTCGCCTCGTCCACGAGGCTGATCGCCTTGCCGCCCGCGCCCATGCGCGCGGTGCGGCCGATGCGGTGGACGTAGTCCTCGGCGTCCTGCGGGAGGTCCCAGTTGACGACGTGGCTCACCGCCTCGATGTGGAGCCCGCGCGAGGCCACGTCGGTCGCCACCAGCACGGGCAGCCGGCCCCCCTTGAAGTCGTTCAGGATCTTGAGCCGCTTCTTCTGGTCCACGTCCCCGGTGAGCGCGCGCGTCTCGTAGCCGTTGCGCGCCAGCCGGTCCTCGAGCCGGCGCGCCTCCTCGCGCGTGTTCGAGAAGATCAGGATGCGGTCGCCCCCCTCGCGCCGGAGGAGCCCGAGCAGGAGCGGGAACTTCTCCTCGCGCCCGATGTGGAAGAGCGACTGCTCCACGCGCTCCGCCGTCTTCTGCTGCGGCATGATCGTGATCTGCGTCGGGTTGTTCATGAACTCCCAGGTCAGCTCGAGCACCCGGAACGAGAGCGTCGCCGAGAAGAGGAACGACTGGCGCCGCTCCGGCGGCGGCAGGCGGCGGAGGATGAACCGGAGGTCGGCGATGAACCCCATGTCGAACATCCGATCGGCCTCGTCGATGACGAGCACCTCGACCCGCTTCGGCGCCCAGACGCGCTGCTTCAGGTAGTCGATCAGCCGGCCGGGCGTGCCGACGAGAACGTCGCAGCCGGCGGCCAGCTCGTCGCGCTGCTTCGCGTAGTCGATGCCGCCGTACACCGCGAGGATGCGGAACGGCGTGAACCGGCCGAGGAGGCGCGCATCGGCCTCGATCTGCACGACCAGCTCGCGCGTCGGCGCGATGACGAGCACGCGCGGCGCCCCGGCGCCCGGCGGGGGCGGCGGCGCCGGCGTGCGCAGGAGTTTCGTGAACGCCGCGATCAGGAACGCCGCCGTCTTGCCCGTGCCGGTCTGCGACTGGCCGGCGACGTCCTTGCCTTTCAGCGCCAGCGGGAGCGCCGCCTCCTGGATCGGCGTGGCGGTGACGAAGCCCGCCTCGCGGATCCCCTGCATCACGGGCTCGGGCAGGTCGAGGGACGCGAAGTCCATTTATCGGAGCGCGAGGCCGCAACCCACGTGGGTGGCCTGAGACGGGCGCGTCACGCCACGCTCGCGGGGACCGGCACGCTCGGTCGTTTCCCGAAGACGCGCGCGCAGACGATCCCGACCTCGTAGAGGATGATCAGCGGGCCCGCCATCAGCGCCTGGTTGAACATGTCGGGCGTCGGCGTCAGGACGGCGGCCGCGATGAACGCGCCGAGGATCGCGTACTTGCGGTTCCTCCCGAGCATCTTCGCGTTCACGACGCCCATCCGCGCGAGGATCGTGATGATGAGCGGCAGCTCGAACACGGCGCCGAACGCGACCGTGAACTTGAGCAGGAAGTCGACGTAGGCGCCGATCGAGATCATCGCCTGGAGACCCGGCCGCTCGTAGGAGAGGAGGAACCGGATCGCGAACGGCGTCACGACCTTGAGCGCGAAAGCGCCGCCGCCCAGGAAGAGGAGCGAGCCGATGACGACGAAGGGCGCCGCGTACTTCTTCTCGTGCGCATGGAGCCCCGGCGAGATGAACCGCCACACCTGCCAGAGGATCGCCGGCGCCGCGAGGAACAGGCCGGCGATCAGCCCGATCTTCATCTGCACCCAGAACGCCTCGGTGAGCGCCAGGAAGACCAGGTTGTGGCCGGTGTCGCGCGCGGGCTTGGCGAGGTAGTCCATGATCTGCTGGCTGAACGGGAGCGCGACGGCGAGGCCGGCGAGCAGCGCGTAGAGGCTCCGCATGATGCGCGTGCGGAGCTCCCCGAGGTGCTCCATGAAGGACATCTTGCTCTCGTCGACGGTCTCCGCCATCTCCCTACCAGCCCGCCACGAAGTGCCGGAGGACGCCGACGCCGCGCCCGGCCTGGAAGCCCTCGCGGATCGCCGCGGTGACGTACGCCTTCGCCTCGCTGACGGCGTCCCGCAACGCGGCGCCGCGCGCCAGGCACGCCGCGATCGCCGCCGAGAACGTGCAGCCGGTGCCGTGCGTGCCCGCCGACGCGATGCGCGGCGCGGTGAAGCGCGTGAGCTCCCGCCCGTTCCAGAGGATGTCCGTCGCCGCGTCTTTCAGGTGGCCGCCTTTCACGAGCACGTTCTTCGGCCCGAGCCGGAGGATGCGCCGCGCCGCCTCTTCCATGTCGCTCTCGGTCGCGACCGTCATGCCGGCGAGCGCCCCCGCTTCGTGGAGGTTCGGTGTTACGACGGTGGCGAGCGGCAGCATCTCCTTGACGAGCGCGGCGCGCGCGTCGGGCTCGAGCAGCGGGTCGCCCGACTTCGCGATCATGACAGGGTCGAGCACGATCCGCTCCTGCCGGTGCGCCACGAGGCGCCGGGCGGCCTCGCCGATGATCGGCGCCGTCGAGAGCATGCCGATCTTGACCGCGTCGGCGCCGAAATCGGAGAGCACCGAGTCGATCTGCCTGGCGACGAACTCCGGCGGAAGGTTGAACACGCCCTGGACCCCCAGCGAGTTCTGCGCGGTGATCGCCGTCAGGGCCGACATACCGAACACGCGGAACGCCGAGAAGGTCTTGAGGTCCGCCTGGATGCCGGCGCCGCCGCCGGAGTCCGAGCCGGCGATGGTCAGCGCCTTCGGAACGGTCATCGAGAGTGCAGTATACGCGGCGCCGAACGAGCACTCAAACGGAGCGGCGCACACGTATCCGAAGCCCCACGTTGACGCCGAGCGCCGCGGCCGGTAGGGTGTCGTCCAGGATGGCGAGCCTGCGCATCAGGACCCGGCGCTGGACGCGGCAGGAATACGACCGGCTGATCGAGATCGGTCTCCTCCAGGAGGACGACCCGATCGAGCTGATCGAGGGGCGGCTGGTCGTGGCCGAGCCGCAACATGACCCGCACGCCCGCGCCGTCGAGCTCGTCGCCGAGGCGCTGCGTTTGGCGCTCGGCCGCGGCTGGCGAATCCGCGTCCAGCTGCCGCTGGCGCTCGGCCCCGATTCGGAGCCCGAGCCCGACGTGTCAGTCGTGCGCGGCGCGCCCCGTGATGCGCCGTCGGGGCACCCGACGACGGCCGTGCTTGTCGTCGAAGTCGCCGCCTGGAGCCTTCAGCTGGATCGGGGCCCGAAGGCGCGGGTCTATGCGCGTGCCGGGATCGCCGACTACTGGATCGTGAACCTGGTCGATCGCGTCCTGGAGGTGCACCGGGAGCCCAGGGGACCACGGCCGGGCCGCCAGTCGGCGTACGCGGCTGTCCACACGCTCGGCAGGGCCGCCACCATCGCGCCCCTGGCGGCCCGGCAGGCACGGATCGCCGTCGCCGACCTCCTGCCGTAGACCTCGGCCTCAGCGGCCGGCCGGGATCACCAGCACGAACTCGCCGCGAATCGGGCCGGCGGCGAGCCGCGCGAGGTGGGCCGACGCCGTCGCGCGGACGATCTCCTCGAACTGCTTGGTCAGCTCGCGCGCCAGGACCAGCTCGAGCTCGCCGAAGACCTCGCGGATTGCCCCGAGCGCCGCGACGATCCGGTGGGGCGACTCGTAGAGGACGACCGTCGTCTCGAGCGCCCGCAGCGCCTTGAGCCGGTTCAGCCGCTTGCCCGGCTTCACCGGCAGGAAGCCGTCGAAGACGAAGCGGTCGGCCGGGATCCCGGCGGCCGAGAGCGCGGCGGTGAGCGCGGCGGCGCCCGGCACCGGCACCACGGCGATCCCGCGCGTCCGCGCCTCGCGCACGAGCATGAAGCCCGGGTCGGAGATCCCCGGCGTCCCGGCGTCGGTGACGAGGGCGACGGACCTGCCCTCCTCGAGCGTCGTCAGCAGTTGCGGCCCGCGCACGAGCTTGTTGTGTTCGAAGTAGCTCACGGTCGGCGTATGGATGTCGAAGTGCGCGAGGAGCCCGCGCGTCCGGCGCGTGTCCTCGCAGGCGATGAGGCTCACCTCCTTCAGCACGCGGAGCGCGCGCAGGGAGATGTCCTCGAGGTTGCCGATCGGGGTCGCGACGACGAAGAGCGTGCCGGGCGGCTTCAGGCTAGGCGGACTGTTCCTGGGCTTCCGAGACCAGCAGCGGCCGCTCGCGATTCAGGATGACTTCTCGCGTGATGATGCACTCCTTGAGCCCCTGGATGGACGGCAGCTCGTACATGATCTCGAGCATGACCTCTTCCAGGATCGCCCGGAGCCCGCGCGCGCCGGTGCCGCGCTTGAGCGCCTCGCGCGCGATCGCCGCCACCGCGTCGTCGGTGAACTTCAGCCGCACCTTCTCGAGGTCGAAGTACTTCTGGTACTGCTTGGTGATCGCGTTCTTCGGCTCCTTGAGGATGCGGACGAGCGCCTGCTCGTCGAGGTCGTGGAGCGTCGCGATCACCGGCAGCCGGCCGACGAACTCGGGAATGAGCCCGTACTTGAGCAGGTCCTCCGGCTGGATCAGCGCGAGGACGTCGCCGATCCGGCGCTCGTCGCGGCTCTTGATCTCGGCGCCGAAGCCCATGCCCGAGCGCCCCACGCGCGCCTCGATGATCTTCTCGAGCCCGACGAACGCGCCGCCGCAGAGGAACAGCACGTCGGACGTGTCCACCTGGATGAACTCCTGGTGCGGGTGCTTCCGCCCGCCCTGGGGCGGCACGTTCGCGACGGTCCCCTCGAGGATCTTCAGGAGCGCTTGCTGCACGCCCTCGCCCGAGACATCGCGCGTGATGGACGGGTTCTCGGACTTCCGAGCGATCTTGTCGATCTCATCGATATAGACGATCCCTCGCTCGGCGCGCTCGACGTCGTAGTCCGCCGCCTGCAGCAGCCGCAGGATGATGTTTTCCACGTCCTCACCGACGTAGCCCGCCTCGGTGAGCGTCGTCGCGTCGGCGATCGTGAACGGCACGCGCAGCATCTTGGCGAGCGTCTGCGCGAGCAGCGTCTTGCCCGAGCCGGTCGGCCCGATCAGCAGGATATTCGACTTCTGCAGCTCGACGTCGCCCGCCTCGCCGCCGGACTCGATGCGCTTGTAGTGGTTGTGGACCGCGACCGCGAGGATCTTCTTCGCCCGCTCCTGGCCGATCACGTACTGGTCGAGGATGTTCTTGATCTCGGCGGGCTTGGGAAGCGACCGGAGCTCCCGGCTCTTCTCCTCTTCCCACTCCTCCGCGATGATGTCGTTACAGAGGTCGATGCACTCGTCGCAGATGTAGACCGTCGGCCCGGCGATGAGCTTGCGGACGTCGTTCTGGCTCTTGCCGCAGAACGAGCACTTGAGCGTCCCGTTGCCTTCGCGTGGTCTGGGCATCCGCTGACCGCTTCTCCCGGCGTCTCCCTACACCTTCGACGCCTGACCGACGAGGGCGGCGGCCTCGCTCACCGCCCGGGTCGTCGGCTTCGACGAGATCACCTCATCGACGATTCTATATTCCTTGGCCTGCTCGGCGGTCATGAAAAAGTCCCGGTCGGTGTCGCGCTGGATCTTCTCCATGGATTGCCCGGTATGGTGGATCAGGATCCGGTTCAGCTCCTCGCGCATCCGGAGGATTTCCTTGGCCTGGATGTCGATGTCGGTCGCCTGCCCCTGGACGCCGCCCAGGGGCTGGTGGATCAGGATCCGGGCGTGCGGCAGGGCGAACCGCTTGCCCTTCGCCCCCGCCGCGAGCAGGAGCGCGCCCATCGAGGCCGCCTGCCCCATGCAGATCGTCGAGATCCCGGGCTTCACGTACTGCATCGTGTCGTAGATCGCCATCCCGGCCGTCACCGAGCCGCCCGGCGAGTTGATGTAGAGATAGATGTCCTTGTCCGGGTCCTCGGCCTCGAGGAAGAGCATCTGGGCGATCACGAGGTTCGCCAGCTCGTCCTCGATGAAGGTCGGCAGGAAGATGATCCGCTCCTTCAGGAGGCGGGAGAAGATGTCGAACGCCCGCTCGCCGCGCGGCGTCTGCTCGATGACCATCGGCACCAGCGCCATCAGACGTCTCCTTATCGAATCTTCGCGTTCGCCACGAGCACGTCGAGCGTCATCCGGTCCCGCAGCCCGTGCCGCAAGGTGTCCAGATCGCCGCTCTTCTCCATCATACGCCGAATGGCCGGCGCCGGCCGCTGGCTCGCTCCGGCGAGCTTCTCGACCTCGGCGTCCACGTCGGCCTCGGCGGGAACGAGTCCCTCGCGCTCGGCGATCGCCTCCAGGAGCAGCGCGCGCCGCACGGCCTTCTCCGCCCCGGGCCGCAGCTCCGCGAGCATCTTGCCGTAGTCCCACGGCATGCGCTCCGGATCGATGCCCTGCCGCCGGAGCCCCTCCCGCGCGTGCTCGATCTGGTGCGCGACCTGTCGCATGACCAGCGCGTCCGGGACGACGAACGCGTGCCTCTCGATCATGGCGTCCACGACCTTGTCTTGAAGCTCGCGCCTGTCGTCGTGCGCGCGCCGCGTCTCGAGCTGCCGGAGCACCTCGGCGCGGAGCGCCGCCAGCGTCTCGAATTCGCCGAGCGATTTCGCGAGGTCGTCGTCGAGCGCGGGCAGCACCTTCTCCTTCACCTCGATCACCTTCACGGCCGCGGCGCCGCTCTTCCCGCGCAGCTCCTCGCGCCGGTGGTCGTCGTGGAAATGGAACGGCGCCTGGCGCTCCTCGCCGGCGCGCATGCCGACCACCGCCTGGTCGATCTCCGGGAGCACCGCCTTGTCGCCGACCACGAACTCGTAGCCCGTCTGGCTCGACGGCTCGCGGCCCTCGAGCGTGAGCGTGTAGTCGATGACGAGGAGATCGCCCGGCGCCGCCGCGCGGTCCACGACCCGGAACTGGGCCTGCTGCTCGCGCATCCCCTCGAGCGCGGCGTCCACGTCTTCCGACGTCACGGGCCTGGGGGCGTGCCGGACCTCGACGCCCTTGTACTCGCCGAGCGTGATCGTCGGCTTGACCTCCACGACCGCCACGAAGCTGAGCGGCGCGCCCTCCTCGAGCTTGACCTGCTGGAGGTCGGGCTCGTTGACGGGCTCGATGCGCGCCTCGGAGATCGCCTTCCGCCAGACGTCGGGGATCAGGTGCTCGGCCACCTCGCGCCGCACGTCGTCCGCGAAGTGGACCCTGACGAGCGAGCGCGGCACGTGGCCCTTGCGGAAGCCGGGCAGGCGCGCCTGCTTCTGGACGCGCCCGTAGGCGCGCTCCCACTCCTGAAGCACGACGTCGGCCGGCGCCTCCACCGCGAGGCGCCGCTTGCAGCCTTCGATCTCCTCGACTTCGAC
>JACPCG010000052.1 GCA_016179925.1 Candidatus Rokuibacteriota bacterium
TGGCCCCAGGTGTAGTCCTGGCCGATGAAGGTGACGTTCCGCAGGCCGAGCTCCTTGTACATGTAGTCGCCCCACGGGTGGCCGATCTGGCTGGCCGACACCGCGGTGCGCACGACAGTCGGCGTGCGGTCCCACTTGGTGACGGTGTCGGCGCCGGCGGTGTCCATCAGGAGCGGCACGCCCGTCTCCTTGCTCACCTGCGCCACCGCCGGCCCCTCGTGGCCGCACAGCGGGCCGACCATGAAGTGGACCTTCTCCTGGTGCACGACCCGGCGCGCCTGCGTGATTGCCTGGTCGGGGTTGCACGTCGTGTCGGCGGTCACGATCTGGACCTTGCGGCCGCCGGCCTGGTGGCCGGCCTGCTCCCAGAAGAGGTTGAAGCCGTCGGCCATGTCGCGGCCCGGGGTGGCGAGCGGCCCGGTGAGCGGGATCAAGAACCCGATCTTGATCGGCTCGCCCTGCGCCTGCACGCCCGCCGCCGCGGCCAGGCCGGCGAGGGTCAGCAGCGCAACGAACCGTCGCACGGGTCTACGGATCCGGTCTGTCGTCGTTGACATCGCGTCTCCTCCGGTAAGAGCGCCGTAGCGTGAAAGGCCTTATGGGGGTGACGCACCGCTTATACTCTGCGCGTCGGCGCCCTGTCAATCCGGGGACTTCGCGCGCGTGCTCGCGATGCCCGGCGTGCTCGGCGTCTTCGCGGGTCGCGACCTCGCCGCCGAGGGGCTTGGCGCGATCCCGCCCGGCGTAACGATTCCGGGACGCGGCGGCACGCCGCTGTTTGGCGCCGCGATGCCACCCCTGGCCGCTGGCCGCGCAAAGGAGGACCGCATGAGCCAGATCGATCCCGTCTGGGCCACCGTCGCCGAGTTGTCCCGCGCCTTCGGCGAGCGCGCGCTGTCGCCGGTCGCGGCGGTGGACGCGCTGCTCGAGCGCATCCGCAAGCGCGATCCGGCGCTGCACGCTTACATCGCCGTTTACGAGACCGGCGCGCGCCTGGCCGCCGAGGCCGCCGACCGGGCCATCCGCGCGGGCCATCGCGTCGGCCCGCTGCACGGCGTGCCCATCGCGCTGAAGGACCTCGTCGACATGCAGGGGCGCGTGACGACGGGCGGCTCCAAGGTGTGGGCCGACCGCGTGTCGCCGGTCACCGCGACGCTGGCCGAGCGGCTCATCGCCGCCGGCATGATCGTGATCGGCAAGACGCACACGGTCGAGTTCGCCATGGGCAGCTTCGGCACCAACACGCACCTCGGCACGCCGCGCAACCCGTGGGACCTCGCCGTGCGCCGCACGCCGGGCGGCTCCTCCAGCGGCTCGGGGGTGGCGGTCGCCGCCGGGCTGGCGCCGGTGGCCATCGGCACCGACACGGGCGGCTCGGTGCGGCTGCCCGCGGCGTGGTGCGGCATCGTCGGGCTCAAGGTCACGGCGGGGCGGATCAGCACGTACGGCGTGCTGCCGCTCAGCAGCACGCTCGACACGCCGGGGCCGCTGGCGCGCTCGGTGGAGGACGCGGCGCTGATCTTCCGCGTGCTCAACGGCCCCGACCCGCGCGATCCGCAGACGCTGGCGTGGACGCCGGCCGATCCGCTGCCGGCGCTGCGGCGCGGCGTGGCCGGCCTGCGGCTCGCCGTGATGCCCGACGCCGAGCGCGCCGGCGTGGCGGACGACGTGCTGGCCGCCTACGACGCCTCGGTGGAACAGCTCGCCGCGCTCGGCGCGTGGATCGTGCGGCCGGCGCTGCCGCACCGGTTCAGCGACTATGCGGCGGCCACCGGGCGGATCATCGGCGCCGAGGGCTACCGCTTCGTCGGCCACCTGGTGGACGACATGAGCCTGCCGATCGATCCGCACATCCGCCCGCGCATCCAGCTCGGGCGCGACGTGTCCGCGCGCGACTACCTGCTGACGCTCGCCGAGCGCGAGGAGCGGCGGCGCGAGTTCGCGGCGGCGCTGGCCGAGGGCGACGCGCTGCTGACGCCGACGACGCAGACGGCGGCGATTCCCCTCGACCAGGTCGATCAGTCCGGCACCGCGGCGCACTTCACGCGGGCGGGGAACTACCTCGGCCTGTGCGCGGTGGCGTTGCCGAACGGCTTCACGGCCGGCGGGTTGCCGACGTCGCTCCAGATCCTCTGCCACGCGGGCGAGGAAGCGATGGCGCTGAGGATCGGCTGGGCCTACGAGCAGGCGACCGACTGGAAGGCGCGCCGGCCGCCCGAGGGGTGATCGCTAGAGGACGATCTCGCGCGCCGGTGGACAGCTATGACCGACTGGGTCTATTCTTCGACCGAGCTCGACACCAGGGCGATCCAGACCGGAGTCGCCCGCGCGCTCCTGAAGCAGCGCTCTGGAAATCTCAACCGCCGAGGAGAGACGCCATGAAGACCGTCAGCATCGATCGCAGCCGACCCCTCCGTGAGGAACCCAAGACGGGACATAACCGCTGGCATCCCGACATCCCGCCCATCGTCGAGGTGGACGAAGGTGAGGAGGTCACGCTCGAGACCCGGGACGCCGCCGACGGCCACCTCAACCCGAAATCGACCGAGGCGGACTTCGCCGCCTTGCCGGTGGGGGCGATCCATCCGCTGACCGGCCCCGTCCTGGTCAAGGGCGCGCGTCCGGGCGATCTGCTCGAGGTGGAGTTCGTCGACATCGTTCCGCAGCGCTGGGCCTTCACGGCCATCCTGCCCGGGCTGGGATTCCTGCGCGACGTCATGACCACGCCGTACCTCGTCCACTGGGACATCGCGGACGGGTGGGCGAGGTCACGCCAGCTTCCGCGGGTCCGGATCCCGGGGGCGCCGTTCATGGGCGTCTCCGGGGTGGCGCCGTCACGCGCGCAACTCGAGGCGTGGACCCGACGCGAGGCCGAGCTACTCGCCCGCGGCGGCGTCGTGTTCCCGCCCGACGCCGGCGGCGCCGTTCCCACCGCCGGTCCCGCCGCGACGCACGGGCTTCGCACGCTGCCGCCCCGGGAGAACGGCGGCAACTTCGACGTGAAGCAGCTCTCGAAGGGCGCCAGGCTCCTGCTCCCGGTGGCGGTCGAGGGCGCGCTGTTCTCGACGGGCGACGGTCACTTCGCCCAGGGAGACGGCGAGGTGTGCGTGACCGCGGTGGAGATGGGCGCGACCTGCGTGGTGCGCTTCCGCCTGCACCGGGGCGAGGCCGAACGCCGGCAGATCCGCTGGCCGAGGTTCGAGCGCAGCGACTACTTCATCGATCCGCGCTGGGCGGCGCCGCAGCGGTTCGTCGCCACCATGGGCATGCCCGTCGACGACAAGGGCGTCAACCAGGGCGAGAACCTCAACACCGCCTGCCGGAGCGCCGTGCTGAACATGATGAGCCTGCTCCAGGACCGCGGCTACACGCGCGAGCAGGCGTACGTCATCTGCAGCGTGGCCGTCGACTTGCGGATCAGCAACGTGGTGGACGTCCCGAACTATGTCGTCTCCGCGCTGCTGCCCGAGGACATCTTCGTGAACTGACGTAAGCGAGCGCCGTTGTCAGGCCCCTTCTTCTTGACCCACTCGCGGGCGAGCGCTAAGGTCGCGCGCGGAGCGCGAGATCATGGAGCGCTACCTCGCGGTGTAGGGAGGCCGACGTGACGACGCTGATCACCGGAGGCACGGGGCTCATCGGAGCCTGTCTGGCGGAGAAGCTGCTCGCGCTCGGCGAGCAGGTGGCGCTGTTCGACCTCGCACCCGCCGAGTGGCGCCTCGGGCCCCTGCGGCAGGCGGCCGGCGAGCGCCTGCGCGTGATCCGCGGCGACGTCACCTCGCTCGTGGAGCTGCTGGATGCCGCGCGCGACACGGGCGCCGGCGCCGTCGTCCACCTCGCCTACGTCCTCGGGGCCGAGAGCAACGCGAGCCCCGAGCTGGCGGGCCGCGTCAACATCCTCGGCACCACGAACGTGCTCGAGGCGGCGCGGCTCACCGGCGCCCGCCGCGTGCTGCTGGCCAGCTCCATCGCGGTCTACGGGAGCGACAGCGATTACCCGCCGGACGCGCTGCCGCTGCGGGAGGACGCCCCGCGGCACGTCGCCCAGGGCGTGTCCCTCTACGGCGCCGGCAAGGTCTACCTCGAGCACGTCGGCGCGCTGTACGCGCAGCGCTACGGCCTCGTCGTGGGCGGGCTCCGGCCGAGCATCGTCTACGGCTGGGGGCGCCAGCACGGCGCCAGCGTCTTCGCCGGCGCGCTGGTGGACCGCGCGGCCGTGGGCGAGCCCGTTCGGGTCGGCTTCGGGGACGCGCGTGTGAGCCTCGTCTACGTCGACGACGTGGCCGAGCAGTTCCTGGCGCTCCTCAAGGCCGACGCGGCCGTCTTCGCGCGGCGCCGGTTCTTCAACACCGGCGGCGACACCTGCACCGTGCGAGAGCTGGCGGCCACGGTCCGCCGCCTCCTGCCCGAGGCGGTGATCGAGGTCACCGCGGCCGGCGAGCGCGATGTCGCCGGCCTCGCCGCCAGCGTGTCCGACCGCTCGCTCGAGGAGGAGGTCGGCGTCCGGCGCAAGTTCACGCCACTCGAGATCGGCGTGCAGGCCCACCTCACCACGGCCCGGGCGCGCGCTGGACGGGCGCCGATCGAGTCCACGAGTCCAGGGTGAGCGCGTAGAGCCTCGCCGGCACCCTCGCCCACCACGACGCGACGGCGACTCTCTAGGCGGGGCGGAACGTTCTGTTGTAGTAGTCCCTGTTCTTCACTTCGACCTTGCTCGCAGCGAGCGCGCTTCGGGAAGCCGATGAAGGACGATGGCGGAAGCTACGGCCATGGCCCCCGCCAGGGCCAGCGTGCCGAAGGCCCAGCCCCAGCCACCCTCGGCCCCGCGCCCACCGGCCGAGAGATCGAGGACCCAGCCGAAGACCAGAGGAGCCACCGCGCCCGCCCCGTACCCCGCCAACGATCGGAGCGCGAGCGCGGCGCCCCGGTAGGCGGGGGCCACGACCTCGGTGATGGCCGTCGAGTAGATCGGGGAGTCCCCGAGGGCGGCGAAGCCGTAGATCAGCCCCACCGCGATCACCATCCAGACCGGGCCCCCGATGAGCCAGCCGAACCAGAAGGAGCAGACGGTGCTCAGCGTCGCCATCGCGAGGATGACCTGCGTGCGACCGAAACGATCGGCGAGGACGCCCGCGGTCAGCGACGCCAGCGTGCCGGTGAGATGGAACAGCGAGCTCAGATAGGAGCCGAGGCCCGCAGCGGCGGTCGACCCCGACCCCGCCGCAGCGAAGCATGCCGCGAGGAACGCCGGGGTCCATACCCACATGCCCAGGACTTCCCAGGAATGGCACGTGTAGCCCGTGATCACGACCATCGCCGGCCGATTGCGCAGCACCGCGCTGGTCCATCGCTCGCCGGCCCCGCGGGGGGCCACCAGGTTGGGCGTGTCCCGGAGCACGGCCCACGCCAGCAGGCCGCCCACGACGGACCCGAGGCTGGTGAGGAGAAAGGCGAGCTGGTATCCGCCCCGTGGGATGGCCATGCCGGTGAGCGCCAGCGCCAGCGCGGCACCGAGGGAATGCCCGCCCAGCAGGAATCCCATGGCGCGGCCCCGGCGTGCGACCGGGACGTTCTCGGCGACGAGCAGGATGCCGGTCGTGTACGTTCCGCCGAGCGCCAAGGCGAGCAGCGTGTAGGAGAGGAGCCCGGACCAGTAGTCGCGCGCGAACGCGGCGAAGAGCGCCGCGCCGGCCATGGACGCCGCCGTGCTCACCAGGAAGACGCGACGTGCTCCAACCCGATCGGCCAGCTCGGAGGACGCCACCAGGGACAGCGCGTAGGCGAGCTGAAAGCTCGAGGCGATGCTGCCGGCTGCCGTCCCGGACATGTGCCATTCCCGCTGGAGCACCGGGAGCGCGGCGGCATAGCTGATGTAGACCATGAACGTCCCGACACGGGAGAGGCAGAACCCCAACAGCCATCGATCGTTCCCGGAAAAGCGCAAAGGCCTCACACGCTCGCAAGAAGGATGCCGGCACGTGGCCTGCATTATTCACGAACGGCGATCGCGCGATCGCCGTTCGTGAATAATGCGGACTAGGCCATATGCACCACGAATACATCATTCCAATTGTGAAAAGGTCCGTGTTAGGGATGAAACGCCTCGCTCACGATCCCCAGGGCGCGCTCGCCGGCATGAGAACGGCGGAGGAGGAGTCATGGCTCGCTACGCGATCCGCGAGATCCGTCATCAGGGCGCAGAGCCGAGTCCCCGCCTCCCCGTCACGAGCGCCGAGATCGATCCCTGCGAGCACTTCGACGCTCTGCTGAATGCCTCGTTCGACGGGTTCGTCGTCGTCGACGCCCGGGGCACGGTGCTGAAGGTCAACAAAGCCTACGTCCGCATCGCCGGGCTGAGCGAAGAGGAGATCGTCAACCGGAACATGGCGGCCCTGGTCAAGAAGGGCGTGCTCAAGCACTCCGTCAGCCTGGAGGTCATCAAGCGGCGCATCCCGATCACGATGATGCACACCTACCCGAACGGGCACACGGCCCTGGTGACGGGCACGCCGGTCTTCGACGAAGACGGGCAGCTCGTGCTCGTCATCGTCAACGTCCGTGACATCACCCAGCTCAACAAGCTCCGCGAGCGCCTGGGTCAAGAGGCCGTGGCCGGCGATCCCAACGGGTCGATCTTCCTGAGTGCCGAATACGCCGACCTGCCCACGTTCAACCTCGTGATCCACAGCGACAAGGTGAAGCGGTGCCTCTGGGCGGCGCTCAGGGTCGCGAAGTACGACTCCCCCGTGCTGATCCTCGGAGAGTCGGGGGTGGGCAAGGGGCGGTTCGCCCGGCTCATCCACGACGCGAGTCCCCAGCGGGAAGGGCCGTTCGTTCACCTCAACTGCGGAGCGATTCCCGAGCCGCTCGTGGAGTCGGAGCTCTTCGGATACGAGCGAGGCGCCTTCACGGGTGCCCTCACGAGCGGGAAAGCGGGCCAGTTCGAGCTTGCCCAGAACGGCACGATCTTCCTGGACGAGATCGGGGAGCTCAGCCTGAACCTGCAGGTCAAGCTTCTCAACGTGATCGAGGAGAAGCGGGTCCAGCGGCTCGGCGGACGCCATTCCATCGCGATCAACGCACGGTTGATCGCGGCGACCAACCGCGACCTCAAGGCGATGGTCGCAGGCGGGAAATTCCGGGAGGACCTCTACTTCCGGCTCAACGTGGTTCCTCTCAGGATCCCGCCCTTGCGCGAGCGCCCCGACGACATCCCCGTGATGATCACGACACTCATCGAGTCGCTGGGGCGGAAGTATGGGGTCCGCAAGCGCTTCGCACCCGAGGTTCTCCACGCCCTCAGCAACTATCACTATCCGGGCAACGTCCGGGAACTGGAGAACATCCTGGAGCGCCTGGTGATCCTCTCCGACGCCGAGGAGATCCAGGCGGTGCACCTGAGCCTCTGCGCCTTTGAGGCGGCCCGTCGGGAGTTACCCGTGGACACGAATTTCGTGTCCGGGCTCAGTGACATGCGGAACATGTTCGAGGCGCACGTCCTGCGCCAGGCCCTGGATCAGTGTCGGACCATGCGGGAGACTGCGGCGAAGCTCGACATCAGCGTTCCGACGCTCTGGCGAAAGCTCCGCAAGCACAATCTCAAGGTGGCCCGGGCCGTCATGGAGTAGCCCGCGGGTCCGGGATCGAGACCC
>JACPCG010000053.1 GCA_016179925.1 Candidatus Rokuibacteriota bacterium
CTGACAGTAGGCGTTGTTGTTGCCGCGCTGGGTCCGTCCGATCTCGTCGCCCCCGCACAGCATCGGGACCCCTTGCGACAGGAAGAGGGTGGCGAGGAAATTCCGCGTCTGTCGCTCTCGCAGGGCGAGGATCCGGGCGTCCTCGCTCGGTCCCTCCGCGCCGCAGTTCCACGACAGGTTGTCGTCGACACCATCGCGGTTGCCCTCGCCGTTCGCCTCGTTGTGCTTGACGTTGTAGCTGACCAGGTCGGCGAGCGTGAAGCCGTCGTGCGAGGTGACGAAGTTGACGCTGGCGTAGGGACGCCGGCCGTCGTCCTGGTACAGGTCGCTCGAGCCTGTGAGGCGATAGCCGAGCTCCGCCACCTGTCCTCCGTCACCCCTCCAGTAGCGCCGGATGGCGTCCCGGTACTTCCCGTTCCACTCGGCCCAGCCGGTCGGGAAGTTGCCGACCTGGTACCCGCCCGTGCCGAGGTCCCAGGGCTCGGCGATCAGCTTGACCTGCGAGATGACCGGGTCCTGGTGGATGACGTCGAAGAACGGGGAGAGCCGGTCGACGTCATGGAGCGCGCGCGCCAGGGCGGAGGCCAGGTCGAAGCGGAAGCCGTCGACGTGCATCTCGAGCACCCAGTAGCGGAGGCTGTCCATGATGAGCTGGAGCGTGCGCGGGTGGCGCATGTTGAGGGTGTTGCCGCAGCCGGTGTAGTCGCTGTACCGGCTGCGGTCGCCGCCGGTCAGGCGATAGTAGTTCGCGTTGTCGATCCCCCTGAAGCAGAGGGTCGGCCCCAGGTGGTTGCCCTCCGCCGTGTGGTTGTAGACCACATCCAGGACGACCTCGATGGACGCCTGGTGGAGCGTCTTCACCAGCGTCTTGAACTCGCGCACCTGCTCGCCGCGCGCGCCGGAGCTCGAGTAGCGCGCGTCCGGCGCGAAGAAGCCGATGGAGTTGTACCCCCAGTAGTTGGTCAGGCCCCGCTCCGCCACGTGCGGCTCGGTCACCGCGTGGTGGACCGGAAGCAGCTCCACGGCGGTGATCCCGAGGGCGCGCAGGTAGTCGATGGCCGCCGGGCAGGTGAACCCGGCATACGTGCCGCGCAGATTCCTGGGGACGTCGGGGTGGCGGGCGGTGAAGCCCTTCACGTGGGTTTCGTAGATGACCGTCTCGTTCCACGGGATCCGGAGGGGACGGTCGTCGCCGAACGGGAAGGTCGGGTCGACAACCACCGACTTCGGAACGTAGGCGGCGTTGTCGCTGTCGTCGCGCTCGAGGTCGGCCACCGCGCTGCCCCGCCGATACCCGAAGACGGCGTCGCTCCACTGCACAGTTCCCGTGATCGCCCTGGCGTACGGGTCGAGCACGACCTTCGCCGGGTTGAAGCGGTGGCCGGCGTGGGGCTCCCAGGGCCCGTGCACGCGATAGCCGTAGAGCTGACCCGGCCCCGCCTCGGGCAGATAGACGTGCCAGACCTGGTCCGTGTGCTCGCGCAGCGGCACGCGCGCGGTCTCGCGCTGCGGGTCGTCGGTGGCGAACAGGCACAGCTCGGCCGCGGTCGCGTGCTCGCTGAAGAGCGCGAAGTTCACGCCGGCGCCGTCCCAGGTGGCGCCGAGGGGAGAGGGCCGCCCCGGCCAGGCGCGCAGCTTCATCGGCGGGAGACCGCCGCGACTTCCGGATCAAGGACGGCGGGCGTGGCACGATCCCGCCGGCTTCGGAGCCGCGGGCGGACCTCGAGGGCGCGAACGAAGTTCTCGTAGACCTGCTGCATTTCCCAGACGATCCGATCCGGTCCGAGCCCCCACCACTCGCGCGGCGTGAAGTAGGCCGAGACGGCGGCCTCGCCGCCGCCGCGCCCGAACCACTGGATCAGGTGCAGGTTGTCCGACTGCATCAGCCACAGCGACAGGTCGAGAATCTGCTCGTTCCCGGTCAGGCGCGCCTTGTTGTAGGCGTGGAGCATGAGCTGAAAGACAGCCTGCTGCGCGGGGTTGCCGAGGAAGAACTCCGCGCCTCCGGAGCCCGCCCAGGTGGCGGGGAACATCGGCAGCGGCAGGTGGCAGGCCCGTTCCGCGTGGGCCACGATCGCCTCGCTGGCGGTCCGGAAGCGCATCCCCCGCTGCCGCACCTCGAACGGCAGCCAGCGCATGAAGTCGAAGATCCCCGTCTCGCGCGAGTGATGCTCGCCGAAGGTCTCGTAGTCCCAGCCGAGCACGACGAGATCGCCCGGGGCCTGCCGCAGCCACTCGGCGTAGGTCCCCGCGAGGAGCGGCCAGCCGGACCACGTTCGGTCGGAGAAGCGGAAGCCGACGTCGTCGCTCAACCGATGGTGCCGCGCCAGGAGCTTCAGGTTGCGCCCGCCGTGGTAGAGGAAGGAGGGCTCCCGCCAGCCCATGACCCACGGGCGGCCGTCGATGAAGCCGCCGTCGAAGCCCGCGAGGTCGAGCGCCAGGTAGATCGGGTCGGACATGCACAGCTCCGTCGTGTCGGTCACGCGCGGCCGCCTGCCGAGGACCTCCTCCAGCCGGTCGACCGCCCACCGCATCCGGCTGGTGAAGCGCTCGAGGTCCAGCAGGACGATGAAGCTGTGGTAGGGCTCGACCCCGATCAGCTCGACGTTCGGGTGGGCGACCAGACGGCGGAACAGGCGCAGGAGCGCCGGATCCCAGGCCCGGGCCTGGCGGAGCACCGAGAGGGAGAAGCCGATGTTCAGCCTGAGCCCCTGCTCCACGAGCTCGGCGAACATGTCGGTGGCCGGCCAGTAGCACGTGCGCGCGACCTTGCGGAAGTACCGCTCGTTCAGCGCCTCGTCGAACAGGCACCGCTCGAGATCCTCGGGACTGGCGCCGACGGGAATGGGGTGCGCCGGCAGCCTGAGCCGGCGCGGCTGATGCACGACGGTGTAGACGGCGAGGTCCCCGGCCACCGCTCACGCCTCGACGGCCGCGAGCGCCGAACGCGCGTCCGCCGCGGGCGGCTCCACCCCTGCGGCATCGAGCCCCGCCGGCGCCGGCTCAGCGGGGAGCGCCCCCTGGCGCGCCGCCAGGAACTCGACCTTGCCCAGGAGGTTCTCGACCGCGCGGTTCCAGAGAAAGCGTCGGGCGGCGCGGCGGGCGGTCGCGCCGATCCTGGCGGAGACTTCGGGGTGCTCCTTGAGGAAGCGGACGTACCACGATGCCTCGGCGGGGTCCGCCGTCTCCAGAACGATGCCGTTCTCCAGATGGATCGCGTAGTCCTCGCCCGTTCCTCCGGTCATGACGACCGCGCCCGAGGCCATCGCCTCCAGGCCGACGAGGCCGAACGGCTCGTGACCGGAGTTGGCGAGCACGGCGTCGGAGGCTTTGAAGAGTTGGCGAGCACGGCGTCGGAGGCTTTGAAGAGGAGACGCAGCAAGGGCAGCGGCATGAACGACTTCACGTTCAGGACGTCCGCACGCGCCGCGTCGCCGAAGGCTCGCACGCAGTCGGCGAGGGAGGGCCGGCTCATGGCGACGTCCCGAACGAGCAGCCCGAGACCCCGTGCGCGCTCCAGCACCTCTCCCTGGTGGGGCTCGACGCCTCCCAGCGCGAGGAGCACGGTGCCGTGCCCGCGCGCCTTGAGGTGGGCGACGGTCTCCACCGCCATCAGCCAGCGCTTGTCGGGATCCCAGCGTCCCACCTTGGTCAGCACCACCGCCTTCTGGAGACTGCTCCTGAGCCTGGTCACCTCACGCTCGTCGGCCCCCTGCAGCAGGCGTCGGGGAATGCCGTTGGGGATGACCAGAGGGTTCACCCCGCGGCCCCACATCAGGTGCTTCATGTAGCGGCTCACGGTCGTGATGGTGCTGACGTAGCCGAGCCGCCCCCAGTTGACGCGCTCGAAACCCATCGTGTTGTTCGCGTTCCAGAGAAGCAGCGCCCGGGACCGTCGCCCGGCCTCGTGCAGCGAGTCCGAGATGCGGCAGATCGCCTCGGCGGTGTGCCACTCCTCACCCATGATCACCACGAGCTGGCCCGTCTCGATCGCGGGGCGCGCGAGGTGCTCGACCACGAACGGGGGCGCCGACTGGTTGAAGTCGTACAGCTTCGTCTCCTCGCCCTGGTAGACCCCGCCCGGGTAGTACTTGCTGATCCACTGACACCACCGGTGCAGGACGAGCCGGCCCCGCGAGGACACCTCCGTCGGGCGGGCGTGGGGGTCGCCGACGAACACCACGTGGGTGCGGAAGCCGGAGGCGGCGAGCGCGCGGGACAGCCCGGCGATCCGCACGCCGAGGCCTCCTGCCGTGGAGTAGCCGTCCGGTCCCTCGAATGAGAGGAGGATGAACATCGTATTGGCGGGAGTGATCTTGCCTGTTTGACTCACAATCTGGTCTCCGTGGAGTAGTCCTCGTCCGCGCCGATGCCGTTCGATGTGCAAAGCCTTCGCCAGGTCCGGGCGGAGGCCCACGTCGGCGAATTCGCGCTGTTTCGGTGCAATCCAGGAGGAGCCGCGAACGGGTTCAGGTCGGCGGCTGCGAACCGCGCGCCCCACTGGGGCGACGGCGGGACACCGTCTGGTGTGTCCCCATCACTGAAATCACGTTACGAACAGCCGCCACGCGGTCCGGAGTCGACGGGCGCGTGCGACCGGGGTCGCGGGACCACGCGGCCCACGTCCGGTGCCCCGTTGCGGCTGGGCTCCAGCCGGGCGCGCTCGTCCGCAACCACCGGGGAGGGAACGGGTTCCCGCGACCCCGGTCGCACGCGCCCGTCGACTCCGCCGCGCCCGCTGGCGGCAGTCGTTGACATGATTTCGCAGACGCGACACCAACTAACGGACCACGTCCACCGCAGCTCCACGTGCCATGCGCATTCGTCCCGTTGCGAGATCGACGATGACGCGGGCCACCCTCTCGGGCCTGAGCAGCCCCGCCCGCTCTCGCGGGCTCAGTCCGACGGCCCGGCGCGCCATCTGCGTGTCCACGAGACCGGGGCAGACCGCCCACACCCGCACGCCCGTACCCGCCAGCTCCATCGCCAGCGCCTCGGAGAGCCCGACCACGCCGAACTTGGTGGCGCAGTACGTCACGTAGTCACCGGCGCCGAACCTCCCGAGCTGCGACGAGACGTTGATGATCGACCCGGCCCCCCGACGGAGCAGCGCGGGAAGGACCGCCCGCGCGACGATCAGCGGTCCCCGCAGGTTCACAGCGAGCATCCGGTCGATCCGGGCCACGGAGAGCTCGACGAGCGGTGCGACGTCGAGCACCCCGGCGTTGTTGACCACGCAGTCGAGGCGCCCGAACCGGCGGAGCGTCAGGCGTACGGTCTGTGCCACCGATCGAGCGTCCGCCACATCCGTCCGGAAGAAGCGGGCCGTGGCTCCTGCGGCCCGGAGCGCCCGCTCCGTCCGCCGCCCGAGTCCCGGGCGAAGCTCGGCGAGGGCGACCGCATACCCCTTGACGGCAAAGGCCTCGGCCGTGGCCCGGCCGATCCCGCGGCCGGCTCCGGTGACCAGCGCCACCGGCGCAGGACGTCGCGTCGTCTTCACCCCCGTCCTAGCCCTGTCCTAGACCTCATTTGACGAGCAGGATGGGGCACCGGCAGAAGATGCCGACCTTGTAGCTCGTGGTGCCCCAGCCGGTGGCGGGCCGGCCCGCGCGCACCCTGTGCGAGCCCATGACGGCCAGATCGGCCCGGCGCTTCGCCGCGAGCCTGACGATCTCGCGCGCGGGCTCACCGATCGTCAGCTCCGTGCGGACCGCCACGCGCCCGGCCAGGAACCGCTTCGCGACGCGCTCGAGCTTCCGCGTCGAGGCCCGCGCGAGCTCCCGGTAGAAGTCCCGCAGCTCGCCGAGCGGGATGTTCTCGACGCTCTGGATCACGTGCAGCAGCGTCACGCGCGCGCGGCTCTGCCGCGCGAGGGCGAGCGCGGCCCTGAGCGCCCGCGCGTTCCGCTCGCTCAGATCGATCGGCACCAGGATGTGCTTGAACATGGCGCTACCAGGCTGCTGAAAGAGGCCCATCTGCGGCGTTGGCGCCCTCGGCCGCACGCTCAACGTACAGGGAGTACGCCTCGCGTGCGGCCAGCGGACGCCGCCTTGCATCTGGGCCTTTTTGAGCAGCCTGCAAGTTTTTCAGCACCCGGCTACCTGCGCGCGTCCGCCGCATGGCGCCCCGTGAGGTACTCCACGCCCCCGTCCAGCGTCGCGAACTTCGGGTAATCCGCCTCGGGGATCTCCACGCCGAGGGCCGCGTGGAGCCCGACCACGAAGTTCAGGACGTCCATGGAGTCGAGATCGAGCTGCTCGCGGAGGGCCACGTCGGGCTTGAGCGACGCGAGATCGGCCTCGGGGGCGATGTCGCCGAGGACGCGGAGGACGGTCGCGCGGACCTCGTCCCTCGTCATAGCCGCGCGGGCTCGTGCAGCAGGCGGTCCACGGCGGCGAGGAAGCGGCTCCCGCGATGGCCGTCGCTGACGCGGTGGTCCGCGGCGAGCGTCGCCGTTACGACCGGGCGGGACACGATCGTCCCGTCCACCGACCACGGGCGCTCGGCGACCCGGCCGAAGCCCACGATCGCCACCTGCGGCGGATAGACGATGCCGAAGACCGAATCCACCCCCTGATCGCCGAGGCTCGTCACCGTGATGGTCGGGTCCGACAGCTCGGAGCTCCTGAGGCCGCCGGTCCGCGCCCGCTGGACGAGGTCGCGGAAGCTCCGCATGAGGTCGCCGAGGCTCTGCCGGTCGGCGTCGTGGAGCGCGGGCGCGACCAGCCCCCCGCCCCGGAGCGACAGGGCCACGCCGAGGTGGACAGCCTCGCTCCGCACCACCTGCCCGCCCCGCCACACCGCGTTCAGCTCGGGGACCTCGCGGAGCGCCAGCGCGACGGCCTTCAGCAGGAGGACGCCGTAGAGCAGCCGCTCCGTCACCGGTCGCCGGAGGTTCGCCTCGGCGAGCCACGCCATCGCCCGGTGCATGTCGATCGTGGTGGCGAGGTAGTAATGGGGGATCTCGCGCTTCGAGCGGGCCATCGCGGCGCCGATCGTCTGACGCATCCGTGCCATCCGATCCGCTTCCGCGAGGGGCGCCGCGGGTGGGGCCACGGCGGGCCGCGCCGCCGCGCGCTCGACGTCCTCGCGCGTGATCGCGCCGTCGGGCCCGGTGCCGCGAACCGTCGCCGGATCCACGCCCAGCTCCTCGGCGAGCCGCTTGGCCGTCGGCGAGATCCTGAGGCGCGCGGGCGGCGCCGCCGGCACTGCCGCCGGAGGCGCCACGCCGGGCGCCTCGCCTTCCTCCCTGATGACGGCGAGCACCGCCCCCGTCGGGACGGTGGCGCCGGGCGCGACGAGAATCTTCTCGAGGACACCCGACACGAAGACCTCGACGTCGATGAGCCCCTTGTCGGTTTCGACCTCGGCGATGATGTCCCCGCGCTTCACCGCGTCGCCCGGCTGCTTGCGCCAGGCGACGAGCGTGCCCGCGGTCATGTCCGCCCCGAGGATCGGCATCACGAACTCAACCACGGCGCCCGAGCCGCTCCTGGACCGTGGCGACGATCGTCGCGACCTGAGGCAGCGCCGCGTCCTCCATGTGCTTCGCGTACGGCATCGGCACCTCGGCCGAGCAGACGCGCGCCACCGGCCCGTCGAGGTCGTAGAAGCCCTGCTCCATGATCTGGGCGCTCACCTCGGCGGCGAAGCTGCACATGCGCCAGCCCTCGTCCACGATCACCGCGCGGTGGGTCCTGGCGACCGAGGCGAGGATCGCCCGCGTGTCGAGCGGCCTGAGCGAGCGCAGGTCGATCACCTCGGCCTCGAGTCCCTCGACCGCGAGCCGGTCGGCGGCCTGGAGTGCCTTCGGGAGCGAGCCGCCGTAGGTGATCAACGTCACGGCGCTCCCCTCCCGGCGCACCGCCGCCCGGCCGATCTCGGCGGGGCCCGCGCTCTCGTCCACCTCGCCTTCCGTCGGATAGAGCGTCGCGTGCTCGAAGACGAAGACCGGGTCCGGGTCCTCGAGCGCCGCCAGCAGGAGGCCGCGCGCATCCGCCGGCGTGGCGGGCGCCAGCACCTTGATCCCCGGGATGTGGGCGAACCAGCCCTCGAGGCTGTGGGAGTGCTGCGCGGCGAGCTGGCGCCCCCCGCCCGTCGCCATCCGCACGACGAGCGGGACGGAGAGCTGGCCGCCCGACATGTGGCGAAGCGTCGCCGCGTTGTTCACGATCTGGTCGAGGGCGAGCAGGCTGAAGGGGCAGCCCATCGAGCCCGGCCGGACGTCCATCGCAGCGAAGTTGGCGATCATGATCCCGCCGGTCTCGGTCTGCCACCAGTTGTCGTGGAAGGGGCGCCCGAACGCCTCCTGTCCCCACAGGACCGCTTCCGGGGTCGGTCCCGGCCTTCATCAGCATGCGGATCGCGGTCGGCGCCGTGTACCACACCGTCACCCGCTGATCCTGGAGGATCGCGTACCAGCGCGCGGCGTCGAACTCCGCCTCGTCCACGATGCTGGTGAGGCCGTTCGTGAGCGGCGCGACGATGCCGTAGGAGGTGCCCGTCACCCAGCCCGGATCGGCGGTGCACCAGAACACGTCGTCGCGATGGAGGTCGAGCGCGTATTTGCCCGTGATGTGGTGGGCCACGACCGCCGCGTGCACGTGCACCGCGCCCTTCGGCATGCCGGTCGTGCCGCTCGTGAAATGTAGGAGCGCCACGTCCTCGGGATCGGTCGGCTCGATCTCGAACGCCTCGCCAGCCGCGGCCATGAGTGCCCCCAAGTCGCGCGTGCCGTCCACGGCGGTCGGCCGCCGGCCGTCGCCGACGAGCAGGACCTCCGTGAGGTCCGGGAGCGCCTCCCGCAGTCCGGCCACCTTCTTCCGGTAGAGCGCCTCCGTCGTCACGAGCACGCGGGCCCCGCCGATCGCGAGGCGCGCGCGGAGCGGCTCGGGCCCGAAGGCCGAGAAGAGGGGGCAGAAGACGCTCCGGTTCTTGAACGTGCCGAGCGCCGCGACGTACAGCTCGGGAATCCGGCCGGCGAGCGTGTAGACACGATCGCCGGGCGCCACGCCGAGCCTCCGCAACACGTTGGCGAAGCGGTTCGTCAGCTCCCGCAGCCGGGCGTAAGTGAAGTCCTCCGCCTCGCCGCTCTTCCCGAGCCAGCGCAGCGCGAGGCGGTGGCGGTCCCTCCCGGCCGCGTGGCGGTCCACGGCCTCGTGGGCGATGTTCAGACCGCGCCCGCCCGGGAGGCCGTCGAGCTCGGCCCGCGCCCGCGTCCAGGAGAAGGCCGCGCGCACCCGGGCGTAGTCGTCCAGGTTCGGCGCGGCCGCGCGCTCGGCCGCGGGCTTGACGATCGTGGGCCAGGTCACGGGATCACTCGATCGGCGGGCCCTTCTCCTCCTTCGCCTCCGGGACCTCCGTGAGCGTCGCCTCGGTGAGGAGGAGGAGACTCGCCGCCGACACCGCGTTCTCGAGCGCGATCCGGACGACCTTCGTGGGATCGATGATCCCCGCCTCCACGAGGTCCACGTACTCCTTCTTCGCGGCGTCGAAGCCCCGATTGCCCGTGCCCCGGCGCATCTCGTTCACGACGACGCCGCCGTCCACGCCCGAGTTCTCGGCGATCTGCCGCGTCGGTGCTTCGAGCGCGCGCGCCAGGATCAGGAGCCCCGTGCGCTCGTCGCCCTCGCACCTGGGCGCCTCGCGCTCCACGGCGTCGAGCGCGCGGAGGAGCGCCAGCCCGCCGCCGGGGACGACCCCTTCCGCCACCGCCGCCTTCGTCGACGCGATCGCGTCGTCGAGGGCCTCCTTCCGGCTCTTCATCTCGGCTTCCGAGGGGGCGCCGACGCGGATCACCGCTACGCCGCCGGAGAGCTTCGCCAGCCGCTCCTCGAGCTTCTCTCTGTCGTAGTCGCTCGTCGTCTTGGCGATCTGCTGGCGGATCTGCGTCTTGCGCCCCTCGATGGCGTTCTTGTCGCCGGCGCCGCCGATGAGCGTCGTGTTCTCGCGGTCCGACACGATCCGCTGGACGCGGCCGAGCTGGTCCATCTCGATGTTCTCGAGCTTGATTCCGAGCGCCTCCGTGATCACGGTGCCACCGGTGAGGACCGCCATGTCCTCCAGCATCTCTTTGCGCCGGTCGCCGAAGCCGGGCGCCTTCACGGCGAGGCAGCGGAGTGCGCCGCGCAGCTTGTTGACGACGAGCGTGGCGAGCGCCTCCCCGTCGACGTCCTCCGCGACGATGAGGATCGGCCGCGCCGCCCGCGCCACCTGCTCGAGGAGCGGGAGCAGGTCCTTCATGACGCCGATCTTCCGGTCCGTGAAGAGGATGAGCGCGTCCTCGAGGACGGCCTCCATCTTTTCCGAGTCGGTGATGAAGTAGGGCGACAGGTACCCACGGTCGAACTGGAGCCCCTCGACGACCTCGAGCTGCGTCTCGGTGGTCTTCGACTCCTCCACCGTGATGACGCCCTCGTCGCCCACCCTCTCCATGGCGTCGGCGACCAGCTCGCCGATCGTCGCGTCGTTGTGGGCGGAGATCGTCGCCACCTGCGCCTTCTCGAGCCGGCTCTTCACCGGGCGCGAGAGCGCGCGGAGAGCTTCGACCGCGACGCGGACGGACCGGTCGAGCCCCCGTTTGAGGTCGATCGCGCTCGCGCCGGCGGCGACGTTCCGCACGCCCTCGGCGAAGATCGCGTGGGCCAGGAGGGTCGAGGTGCTCGTGCCGTCGCCGACGGCGTCGCCGGTCCGCTCCGCCGCCTGGCGGATCATCTGCGCCCCGAGGTTCTCCGCGGCGTCCTTCAGCTCCATCTCCCGGGCGATGGTCACGCCGTCGTTGCAGACGATGGGGAGGCCGAACCGCTTCTGGATCAGGACGCACTTCGACTTGGGCCCGAGCGTCACCCGCACCGCATCGGCGAGCGTCGCCGACCCGCGCAGCACCTTCTCGCGCGCTTCGGAACGGAAGAGCACCTGCTTGTGCGCCATCGGACCCGCCTCCGCTTCGGAACGGAAGAGCACCTGCTTGTGCGCCATCGGACCCGCCTCCTCCTCCCGCTAGCGTCCCGTCGCTGAACTCATGTCAAGCACCACCACGTGGGCCCGGCGCCGACGGTGCGACAGGGGTCGCGGGAACCCGTTCCCGCCCCGTGGCAGCGGACCGGGCGCGCCCGGCTGGAGCCCAGCCGCGACGGGGCAGCGGACGCGTGCGGCGTGGTCCCGCGACCCCTGTCGCACCGTCGGCGCCGGGCCCGCGTGCGGCGTGATCCCGCGACCCCTGTCGCACGCGCCCGTCGGCGCCGCCGCGCGATCGTGAGCACGATTTCGTCGACGCGACACTAGCGTTCACGCTCGAGCTGGCAGGGCACGCAGGACCGCGCCGTCGGCATCGCGCGGAGCCGCGTGAGCGGGATCGGCGTGCCACAGCCCTCGCAGACGCCGAACGTCCCCGCGGCGAGCCGCGCCTGGGCCGCGTCGATCTCGTCCAGCGCGTGCTTCTCCTGCCCCTCGAGCCGGGAGAGGACCGCCGTCACCAGCGCGGTGGCGACGTCCTCGCCCGGCGCGCCGGGCTGATGGCTCTCGAGCGTCGCCAGCTCGTCGTCGGTCTGCGCGACCGTCCGGTACAGCTCGGCGCGCGCCTCGCGGAGGCGCTGCGCGAACTCGTCCACCAGGTCCCGATTCATCGCTTCGATCCTCCTCCGCGTGCCGCGAGCGGCCGCCGGCCCGCCTCGGGCCGCGACGAGCGCGCCCAGGCGAGGAGCTTCTTCGCCGGCCAGGTATTGACGACGCCCGACTTCTCGACCCACGCGCGGCGGGCCGTCGCCACGCCGAGCTCGATGGTGGACAGGTGATCCAGCACGTGCGCGTCGGTGTTGACGGCGATCAGGACGCCGAGGTCCCGCGCGCGCCGCGCGTGCACGTCGTTCAGGTCCAGGCGCGAGGGGTACGCGTTGATCTCGACGGCCTTGCCGTGCTGCTTGGCCGTACGGAAGACCTCCTCGAGGTCCACGTCGTACGGCTCGCGCTCGCCGATGAGGCGGCCCGTCGGGTGGGCGAGGACGCTCACGTACGGGTTCGCGAGCGCCCGGCAGATGCGCTTGGTCATCTCCCGCCGAGGCTGCTTGAAGCGCGAGTGGACCCCGCCGATCACGAGGTCGAGCCGGGCGAGCACGTCGTCGGAGTAGTCCATCGCGCCGTCGGCGAGGATGTCGCACTCGCTGCCGGCCAGCACCGCGATGCGCGGGTGCTTCGGCTGGACCGCCCGGATCTTCCCGACGTGCGCGGCGAGCTCGTCCGCGCTGAGCCCCCCGGCGACCCGCGCCGACAGGCTGTGGTCCGTCACGACGACGTACTCGTAGCCGCGCGTCTCCGCCGCCGCGACCAGCTCGTCGATCGTATGGGAGCCGTCGGTCGCCTTCGTGTGACAGTGGAGGTCGCCGCGGATGTCCCCGAGCGCGACCAGATCCGGCAGTCGCCCCTTCGCCGCCGCCTCGACCTCGCCCAGGTCCTCGCGCAGCTCGGGCGGGATCCACGGCAGGCCGACCGCGGCGTAGACCTCCTCCTCGGTGGCGCCGGCCACGCGCCGGCCGGTCGACGCCCGGAAGACCCCGTATTCGGAGATCTTCAGCCCTTTCTTGACGGCCATCTCGCGGATGCGGATGTTGTGCTGCTTGGAGCCGGTGAAGTACGCGAGGGCGGCGCCGAAGCACTCCGGCTCGAGCACCCGAAGATCCACCTGGATCCCCTCACGGTGCCGGATGGCGGCCTTGGTCTCCCCGCGCTCGAGCACCTCGGCGACCTGGGGGAGCGTCGTGAAGGCGTGCATCACCTTCGCGGGACTGGTGGACGTGGCAAGGACGTCGATGTCGCCCACGGTCTCCTTCATGCGCCGGAGCGAGCCCGCGAGCTCGATCGCCTTGACGCCGGGGACGTCCCCGAGGGCGCGGACGAGCTCCTGGCCGAGCGGGAGCGCGCGGCCGAGGGGCATGCGCGCCTGGCCGCCCCGGACGAGCGCGATCCCCTTCAGGATGTTCGCCTCGGTCTTCGCCTGGATGCCGTGGAGCCCGCGGAGCTTGCCGGCCCGCGCGAGCTTCTCCAGGCGGTCGAGGGTGGTGATGCCCTCCTTCTCGTAGAGGAGCTTCGCGGTCTTGGGGCCGATGCCGGGCACGTTCATGAGGTCCACGACCCCGCCGGGGATCCCCCGCTTCGCGGCCTCGACGTCCTTGATGCGACCCGTCCGGAGGTACTCGACGATCTTCCCCGCGAGGTCCTTCCCCACCCCCGGGATCTCCTCGAGCCGCTCCTCGCGCGCGAGCGCCTCCACGTCCTCGGTGAGCGACTCGAGGTTCTGGGCGGCGCGCCGGTAGGCGCGGATGCGGAACGGGTTCTCCTCCTTGATCTCGAGGATGTCCGCCATCAGGTCGAAGAGGCGCGCGAGCTCGAAGTTCTTCATCGCCCGCGCCGTCTTCCTCCGGTGGTCCACCGCTCGACGAGCAGCCAGAGACCGATCGCCGCCACGACGACGAGCGCCGCGGCGATCACCCACTGATCACGGATCGCTTCCACCATCGCCGCCTCCCGACTCAGCGATACGCGAACGCCCACTTGTAGGGCTTCGAGAGCACGCCCTTGCCGAGCACGTCCTGGAACGCGCGGAGCACGTCGGTCTCGGTGAGGATGCCGATGACGCGGTCGCCGTCCACGACCGGCAGGGCGCCGATCTTCTGCTCGCGCATGAGCCGCGCCGCCTGCCGGACGTCGGTCTCGGGGTGCACGGTGACGACGCCCCAGGTCATCACGTCCCGGACGGTGAGTGTGCCGAGCGTCGCGCCGAGATTGCCGAGCCGCTCCTGGATCGTGGGGTCGAAGACGACCTGCCGCAGGTCGCGGTCGGTCACGATGCCGACCAGATGCCGCTCGCGGTCCACCACCGGGAGGTGGCGGATCCGCCGCTTCTTCATCATCTCGACGGCGCCGCGGACCAGCGCGTCGGAGTGGATCGTCGCGGCGGAGCGGGTCATGCAGTCCTTGACGCGGATGCCGGCCTCCGGCCACGCGAGCGCCTCGAGCTCATCGGCCTGCCGGCCCGGGTGCACGGGCCGGCGCGTGCGGATGTCGCGCGTGATCGACCGCTTGGGGTGGCGCATCGCCGTCACGCCGCGATGAGCTGCTTGAAGCGCTCCCACGGCACCGCGGTCCACGTCTCCGTGTGCGCGTGGCCGAACGAGCGGACGATCATGACGACCTTCGCCGCCACCGTCTCGTCGGGCGCCTCGAACAGGTCGAGGTAGTCGTAGGGGCCGAGGATCGCGTAGTTCGCGACCCACTTCACCTGCGGGCACTCCTTGCGGATGCGATCACTGACCGAGCGCTCGAGCCGTACCAGATCGCTCGGAGACTTCACGGCCTCCGGCGTGAGCCGGGTCAGCATCGCGTACGTTGTCATCGTCGCCTCCACTGCGGGCCGGGCGTCCGGCCCGCTACCAGAGATACGTGTCCGGGTCGATCCCCCGCACCGAGGGCAGGGTTTCGGCGAGCGCTCTGAGCACATCGCGCTCCGTGATGATGCCCACGAGCTCGTCCTTCTCCACGACGGGCAGGCTTCCGAACCGCCCCTCGAACATGACGGCGGCGGCCTGGGCGAGGGCGGCCTCCGGCTTGGTCGTCACGGCGTCCCAGGTCATCACGTCCTTGACCCTAAGCCCCTCGAGCGTCGCGCTCAGGCCCCGCAGCCGCCGCCGGGCGACCAGCGACAGGTGCTCGGCGAACGCGGGCGCGAACACCGCGTCCCGCAGGTCGCGGTCCGAGATCACGCCCAGGAGCCGGCCCGCGTCGTCGACGACCGGCAGGTGACGGACGCCCTTGTCGCGCATCACCGCGATCGCCGTGGCGATCGGCGCCTCGGGATCGATGGTGATCGGGTCCTTGCTCATCACCTCTCTCACTCGTTTGACCATGTGCGCTCTCCTTTGGACGGTCCGTCAGCGCGCTCGCCGTCGCCGCGGCCGCCCGCGGGCCACGCCGGACGAACCCGCCACGAGGGACTCGGGGACCGCGAAATCGCCGATGCAGGCCGCCGAGAGTCGGCGAAACTCGGCGGCGCGCATCCGGATTGCGGTCGCGAGATCCCCGGCCGGCATCGTGATCTCCCGTCCGTTGGCGAGCGTGCGGTCCACGTAGGTCGGCAGGCCGAACAGCGCGCCGAACGGCGGGATCGCGCCGGGGACGCAGTCGGGGATGACGCGCCCGATCTCGTCCACGGTCGCCGGCCGGATCTCGCCGTGGCGGATGAGGCCTTTCAAGCGGTCGAGATCGAGGACGGAGGTGGCCGGCAGGACGGCCAGCACGAAGCCGTCGCGCTCCTTCACGACGACGACCTTGGCGAACACCCGCCCCGGCGTGTGGGTGAGCGCCGCCTGCTCCTGCGCGGTCACCGCGCCCGTGTGGGTCAGGACCTCGTACTGCGCCTGCTTGGCCCCGAGGAACTCTTCGAGCCTCTGGTACACGGCGTCTGGCCCCCGCTCAGGCCGCGACCTGCGCCTCGGCCCACAGCTCCTTGAGGTCCTTCGGCAGCTGGGCGAAGACGTCCCCGGCCTCGCCCGGCGAGAGCTGGTCCTTGAGCGCCGCGAAGACCGCGAGCGTCATCCAGCGCGCGTCGCGCGTGGCGCCGAGCTTCGCCTCCGCCCTCACCCGCTCGTAGAACTCCTCGCGGCCGATCTTGAGCGGCGTCCGGTCCGGCTTCTCCCCCTGCGTCCAGACCTCCTTCAGCTCGAGCGGCAGCTGGGCCTGGACCTGGTCGGCTTCGTCGGGCGTCAGGCGGTCGCGGAGCGCGTGAAACACCGCGGCCGTCGCGCGCTTCGCGAGCTCGCGGTCCTTCTCGCCGCTGGTCTGCATCACGGTCTTGTAGAACATCGCCGTCGTCATGGGGTGCTCCTCTCAGCCCTTGATGTTCCCGATCGGGACGAGCGAGACGACCCGGCGCGAGATGTCGAGCCGGTCCACGACGTCCACGACCTCGCCGAGGTCCTTGTAGGCGAACCCCGCTTCCTCGGCGACGCCCGACTTGGACGCGGCGCGGACGACGATCCCGCGCTCCCCCAGCTGCTTGATGAGCGCCTCGCCCCAGACCCGGCGCTTGGCCTGGGTGCGCGACATCGAGCGCCCCGCCCCGTGGGCGGTCGAGCCGAACGTCTCCGTCATCGCGTGCGCCGTGCCGACGAGGAGCGCCGAGCCGGTCTCCATCGAGCCGCCGATGATGACGGGCTGGCCGACCTCGCGATACGCCGCTGGGACGTCGGGCGCGCCGGGGCCGAACGAGCGGGTCGCGCCCTTGCGATGGACGACGAGCTCGAGCGGCTCGCCGTCCACGGTGTGGCGCTCGAGCTTCGCCGTGTTGTGGCAGACGTCGTAGATCACGCCGAGCCCGAGGTCGCGCGGGTCCCGGCCGAACACGCGCCCCATCACCTCGCGCACGCGGTGGGTGATCAGCTGGCGGTTCGCGAACGCGCTGTTGGCGGCGGCCAGCATCGCGCCGAAGTAGGCCCGGCCTTCCGGCGACCCGAACGGCGCGCACGCCAGCTCCCGATCGCGCACCACGATCCCGTAGCCGCGCATGACCTGGTCGAACCGCCTGAGATAGTCGGTGCCGATCTGGTGGCCGAAGCCGCGCGAGCCGCAGTGGAGCATGACGAGGATCTGGCCGGGCTGCTCGATCCCGAACACCTTCGCCACGCGCGGGTCGTGGATGCCGCCGGGCGGCACGACCTGGACCTCGAGGTAGTGGTTGCCGGAGCCGAGCGTGCCGAGCTGATCGCGGCCCCGGGTGACCGCCCGCTGGCTCACCTGGTCGGGGTCGGCGCCGGGCAGGCAGCCGCCGCCCTCGGTGGCGTCGAGGTCCTCGGGCCAGCCGTAGCCGCGCCGCACGCACCAGCGCGCGCCCTCGCGCATGACCTCGTCGAACTCGTCCCCGGAGAGCCGCACGAACCCCTTGGACCCGACGCCGGAGGGGACCGCGGCGAAGAGCGCGTCGACGAGCTGGGCGAGCTTCGGCCGGACCTCGGCCTCGGTGAGGCTCGTGCGCAGCACGCGCATGCCGCAGTTGATGTCGAAGCCGATCCCGCCCGGCGAGATCACGCCGGTGTCCGCGCGGAACGCCGCGACGCCGCCGATGGGGAACCCGTAGCCCCAGTGGCCGTCGGGCATGCAGAGCGCGGCGCGCACGATTCCCGGCAGGCACGCGACGTTCGTCACCTGGTCGAACACGCCCTCGTCCATCCGGGCGAGCAGCGCCTCGGAGGCGTAGATGCGCGCGGGCACCCGCATGCCGGGCTTCTCGCCCGGCGGGATCTCCCACACGCAGTCGCCGACGGGAAGTGTCTTCATCGTCTCCGCCTCAGATGTCGATGACGACCCGCGCGCGCCAGCCGCGCTCACGCGGCTCCAGGACGAACTGGTGGAAGGTCACGGCCTTGGCGTCGGCGCGCAGCGCGGTGGTGGTCCGGTCGATCGGGCCGCCCGCGAGGCGCGCCGTCAGCCGGCACGGCGAGCCGCCGGTCACGTGGACCTCCACGACGGGGAACACGAGCTGCTCGCTGTCCTTCACGTAGATCAACTCGGAAAGCCAGTCGTAGAGCAGGAGGTCGAGCGAGGGAGCCGTGAGCTCGAGACTGCGCTCGACGGTCGCGGGGACCGTGGCCGGGTCCACCATGACCTCGGCCAGGGCCCGCGCGGCCGTCGCGAAGAGATCGTCGAGGTCGTCCCCCTCGATCTCCACGGCGCAGTCGGCGACTGCGACCGACTCGAGAAATTCGTGCCGGCCCACGGCCCCCCGCCTGGCCTCTACTCGGCCTTCACCGGGATCGCCGTGCCCTTCGCGGCCGGCGTCTTCGGCAGCTTGACCGTCAGCACGCCGTCCTTGAAGGTCGCGTTCACCTTCTCGGTGTCCACGCCCGCGGGCAGCGCGATCGTGCGGGCGAACGCGCCCCACGAGCGCTCGACCCGGTGGTACTTCTCGTCCTTCTCCTCCTTCTCCTTGTGCTTCTCGCCCTTGATGGTCAGCATCTGATCCTGGAGCGAGACGCTGATGTCCTTCTGCTCGACGCCCGGGACCTCCGCCTTCACCACGAAGGCGTCCTTCGTCTCGGAGAAGTCGAGCTTGGGCGCCCACGCGCCGACCGCTTCGAACTCCTCCCAGCGGGGCTCGAAGAAGCGGTCGAAGACCCGCTCCATCTCCTGTCTCAGCGTCTCCATCCCTCTCCACGGAGCCAACGCACGCATCACTCTCTCCCTCCTCTGCTCGTCTCGAGTCGGTCACTCAGCCACTTCCGCGACGGTGATCTTGGTCGCCGTCCGCCGCTTTCCGACCTGCTCGACGTGCACCGTGACGAAATCACCCTCTTTCACCGCCCACGCGCCGAGCGGCACCTCCACGAACTCCCCGGGCCATCCCGACGGTCCGGGCTCGCGGGTCCGCTTCGTCATCACGAACTGCGTCGACGGCTCGACGACGACCGTCTGGCGCGTGATCTCGGTCTTGCCGTCCTTCACGTGCCAGGGCCCGATCTCACCGATGACGAGAATTCCCTTGGCCGGATCGACGGCC
>JACPCG010000054.1 GCA_016179925.1 Candidatus Rokuibacteriota bacterium
CGGAGCCCATCGCCCCTGCACCGGCGCCGGTCGTTCCCGAGCCGCCGAAGCCCATCGCCGCCGCACCGGCGCCGGTCGTTCCCGAGCCGCCGAAGCCGCCGGAACCCATCGCCCCCGCACCGGCGCCCGTCGCTCCCGAGCCGCCGAAGCCGCCGGAGCCCATCGCCGCCGCACCGGCGCCGCCGCCGGCGGCCCCGCCGGCCGAGCCGGCCCGGTCCGTACCGAAGGAGTTCGCAGCGATCGACGCGGTGAAGCCGATCTACTTCGATTTCGACAAGCACGACCTCCGGCCCGACGACGCGAAGATCCTCGATGCGAATGCCGAGTGGCTCAAGACGAACGCGGAGACGCTCCTGCTGATCGAGGGGTACTGCGACGAGCGCGGCACCCCCGAGTACAACCTCGCCCTCGGCGAGCGCCGGGCCCAGGCGACCCGCGACTACCTGATCTCGCGTGGCATAGCGGCCGAGCGCATATCGATCGTGGGCATTGGGGCGGAGCGCGCGGTCTGCACGGAGACGACTGAGGCGTGCTGGTCGCAGAACCGCCGGGCTATCTTTCTTGTGAAGCCGCGCTGAAATGTCGGAGGTAGGACGACACTGAGAGTCTGCCCGGGATCCTCCTGGAGAAGGAGAGCCGGAACGAATGCCAGCCTACCGCACTACGAAGCCGAAGCCGCCCTGCAGGTCCTGGCGCTGATCCAGGCCCCGGCGGGCGGTTCGAAGGCAATGAGTTGGTGGAGGCGGTGGGAATCGAACCCACGTCCGGAAACCCTCAGCCGCAGGCGTCTACGTCGATAGCCGGTCTACTCTCCAACCTCTCGCCCCGCGGCACTCCGATCGGCAGGATCACCGCGGGACCAGCCTCAATGGTCTCGCCCCTCCCCTGAGGCCAGGTTCGGAGCCAGCCAGCGGTGTATGACGCCCGTTCCCGATCCCCGATGGCTCGGACCGGCGGACGCTGACGGGTGTTAGGCCGCCAGGGCTAGCTGAGTGTCGGCAGCTATACCGTTCTCTCTATTTAACGAGGGGAGAGAAACCTCGAGACGCAGCCTGGACCTCACTGATCCCCGTCGAAACCTGTCGCCCCCTTTGGAGAATGACGTGTCTCAAGTATAGACGACCGTGAAAGGAATCTCATCCCGAAGGGGTCGAGTTGACGGCTATATCGTCATTTGACATGATAAACGACGACAATGCCGTCAAGCCAGGTGCCGGGGCGGCCGATCATCGAACGGCTTCCCGATCTCGCCGGGTGGCTGGAAAAGAAATCCCACTTCCTGTTCGGGCCACGCCAGACGGGCAAGACCTTCCTGGTTCGCCGGGTGCTCCCTGAGGCGCGCGTGTACGACCTGCTCGACAGTTCCGTCTATCTGGCGCTCAGCCAGCGTCCGGCCCGGCTGGCCGAGGAGGTGGCGCCGCGCGAGCGGGTGGTGGTGATCGACGAGATCCAGCGCCTGCCGCTCCTGCTCAACGAAGTCCATCGCCTCATCGAGCAGCGAGGCATCCGCTTCCTCTTGACCGGCTCCAGCGCGCGCAAGCTGCGCCGTGGCGGCGTGAACCTGCTGGGGGGCCGCGCCCGCACGCGCTACCTGCATCCGCTGACCTGCCGCGAGCTCGGCGCGCACTTCGAGCTCGCGCGCGCCATCGAGCGCGGGCTGCTGCCGGCGATCTATTTTTCCGATGACCACGCGGCCGATCTGGAGGCCTACACCGGCACCTACCTGCAGCAGGAGATCGTCGCGGAGGGGGCCACGCGCAACGTGCCCGCCTTCAGCCGGTTCCTGCGGGTGGCGGCGCTCTGCAACGCGACGGTCGTCAACTTCACCGCCGTGGCCAACGATGCCCAGGTGCCCCGCACCACCGTGTACGAGTACTTCGAGATCCTGAAGGACACGCTGCTTCTTCTCGAGGTCCCGGCCTGGCGACAGTCAAAAAAGCGCAAGCCCCTGGTCTCCTCGAAGTATTACTTCTTCGACGTCGGCGTGGTGTCGGCCTTGCAGGGCCGGCTGGTGAAGGCGGGCACGCCCGAGTTCGGCCCGGCGTTCGAGACCTGGCTGCTCCACGAACTGGTCGCGTACCGTGACTACGTTTCCGGCGAGACGGTGAGCTATTGGCGTTCGACTTCGGGCTTCGAGGTCGACTTCCTCCTGGGGGATCACACCGCCATCGAGGTGAAGGCCAAGCAGACCGTCTCGCCGCAGGATCTGCGTTCTCTCCACGCCCTGGCCGAGGAGAAGAAGCTCAAGCGCCTTCTCTGCGTCAGCCTGGAAGCTCGCCGCCGGCAGGTCGACAGCGTCACGGTCCTTCCGGTCCGGGAGTTTCTCGACGCTCTCTGGGACGGCGCGTTTTCCGCTTGAGCCGTTCAGCCGTCCGTCAGATGACTTCAGCCGGCCACACGCGGGCGGCCTTGTAGCGCAAGTCCTCCCAGCGCTCGGCGAGGTCGTGCTTCAACAGCTCCAGGTCGAAGCCCTGGAAGCGACGCTGCAAGCGAGTGAACTCCTCGAGCGGCACGAACGGGGGCTCGTAGGTGATGCGATAGCGCCGCCCGCCTTGGATCTCGTAGAGCGGGTGGAAGCCGGTCTCCGCGGCCAGGCGGGCGACGCGGACCGCCAGGCGGGACTCGAAGCCCCAGTTCAGGCAGGCCGTCACCACATGGACCAGCTTGAAGCCCTTGCAGGTCAGCGCCGTCTTCAGCTTCGCGTCGAGATCTCTCGGGAACGCCGCCGACGCGGTGGCGAGATACGGCACCCTGTGCGCGGCGAGGATCTCCAGCAGGTCCTTGCGGTTGCGCGCCGCGGCCGGCACCTGATGGAACGGCTGGGTCGACTTCGTGATGATGCCCCGCGGGGTGCCTCCCGATTGCTGGCCGCCCGTATTCTGGTAGCCCTGATTGTCGTTCACGACGACGAGCACGTTGGCGTTGCGCTCGGCGATGCCGGAGAGACCGCCCAGCCCGATGTCGAACGCCCCGCCGTCTCCCGAGTAGGCCACCACCGTCTCGTCGGTGCGACCCCTCAGCTCGAGCGCCTGGGACATGCCTTCGGCCTCGGCGAAGCCGGCCGCATAGACGGTGAACACGATGGAGCTGTCGCACACGGTGAACTCGCCGGGGAAGTAGCTGCCGGCGCAGCTCGCCAGGATGAAGTAATAGGCCTTGGGGCCGACGGCCTGCATCACCTGGCGCAGCATGCTGACCGCGCCACAGCCCGGGCACGCCCCGTGGCCGCCGAAGTATCGGTCGTTGCTGAACGGCCGGATGCCCAGCTCGCTCGCGGTCAGTCGCATCGCTCGGTCCTCCCGACGGCGTGCAGTCCCTCCTCGTCCAGGAAGTGCACCAGCCCCTGCTGCGCGGGGCCGGCAGCGGCGAGATAGTCGAGCAGCTTGCCCGTGGCCTCCGGCGTCAGGTCCACACCGCCCAGCCCCGTGACGCAGCCGAGCAGCACGATGTCGTCGAGGAGGCCGCGGAGCGCCGCCGAGATCTCGCAATGGAAGATGCCGCCCGCGCCGGCGGCGACGTTCCGGTCGAGAATCACGGCCTTCTGTCCCCGCCGCAGGTGCCGGAGCAGCTCGCCGACCGGCAGCGGCCGGATGCTGCAGAGCTTCAGCAGCCCGACCTTCTCGCCTCGGCGGCGGCGGCGCGTGACCTCCTCGCGCACCGCGCCGCACGTGGCGCCGCTCGCCATCAGCACCAGCTCGGCATCCTCCATCTCGTAGGGCTCGGTGAGGGTGCGGCGGCGCCCGAAGAGCACCTCGAATCCCTTCGCCACCTCGAGGAACACGTCCTGCGACGCGACCACCTCGCGATGGATCCGCTCCGAGAGCCTGAAATACTGCTGCGGGGAGGAGACGACCCCTCCAAACGTGGCGGGCCGGCTCGAGTCGGGCAGATCGGGAATGGCCAGCTCGCCGACGAAGCCGCGCACGGCCGCCTCGTCCGGGATCTCGACCTCTTCCTTCTGGTGCGACAGGTAGAAGCCGTCGCCGCAGACCAGGGCGGGCAGGCACACCCGCTCCGCCACCCGCATCGCCAGCAGGGTGAAATCGAAGACGTCCTGGGCCGTCTCGCAGAAGAACTGGAGCCACCCCGTGTCGCGCATGAAGAGCGAGTCGTTCTGCTGCGGACCGAGCGTCCAGGCGGGCCCCCGGAGCGCGCGGTTGAAGACGCCCATCACCATCGGCAGCCGGTTGCCCGCCACCTCCCACATGACCTCGCTCATGAGCACGAGGCCCTGCGAGGAGGTGTAGATGGCGCAGCGCTCGCCCCCCCAGAAGACGCCCGTGGCCGAGGCGATCGCGTTGAACTCGGAGTCGGAGGGGATGACCCGCACCCGCTGGCTGCGGACCATCGTCTCCAGCACCTCGGTCTGCGGCGTGATGGGGAAGACGTACGCGATGCGAACGCCGGCCAGCTCGTACGCGAGCGCCATGGCCTCGGCGCCGGTGAGGATCACCCGCCGGCTCGAGGCGATGCCGAGCCGCTCGTTCATCGCCATGGTCAGGCCTCCTCCTCGGGGATCATGCTCATCGCGGCCCGCGGACACTCCTGGACGCAGACCCCGCACCCCTTGCAGAAGTCGAGATCGATCTCGAAGCCCCAGTCGGCCCGCTGTGTGATCGCCGCGTCGGGGCAGTAGACGAAGCAGTTGCCGCACATGCTGCAGAACCCGCACGTGAAGCAGCGTCGCGCCTCGCCCTGCGCCGCCGGGGCGCCCAGCGAGGCCGCCACCTCGACGAAGCCGCCGAGCCTCGTGGCCGGATCGACCTCGGGCTTCGGCACCCGCGCCGCGGGCCTGAAATAGTCGAGGTTGATCTCCGGGAAGGCGACCACGTGCGCGCGCGCCGGCTCCGGCCGGCCCGCGACGAGGGCGAGATAGGAGGCGAACGAGACGGCTCCGCGGGCGCCGACGCCGATGCGGCGCGCGAGATCGGGCAGGCCTCGCGATTGTAAGTAGAGGTCGATCCCGATCGCCGCGCGCTTGCCGGCCCCGAGGGCCTGCACGACGTTGTACGTCCCGCTGGCGTCGCCCCCGGCGAAGACGCCGGGCAGGGCCGTGTCGCCCCACTCGCCGACGGCCACACGCGCGCCGTCCGCCAGGCCCTCCGGGAGGCGTTCCCGCTCCAGTTCCTGACCGATGGCGCAGACGACGGTCTCGGCGGCCAGCTCACGCACCTTCGCGCGATCCACCCGGAAGGTCACCGCGCCCGAGGCGTCACGGCGGACCCCCGTCGCGCGCGCGACGGCGACGGCGAGCGCGCCGTCCCGCGCGAGGATCTCCACCGGCGCCCAGCCGGCCTCGATCCGGACCGCCTCCTGCTCGGCCGCCTCCGCCTCTTCCGGGTGCGCCGGCAGCTCGGACCGCCCCTCCACCGCGCACATCACGACCTCCGCAGCACCGCGCCGCCGGGCCACACGCGCGACGTCGACCGCGACATCGCCGCCGCCGATCACCACCACCCGCCGCCCGAGGCGCACGCGGGCGCCCTGGTTGACCCCTCGGAGCACCTCCAGACCGGACACCACGCCGGCCTTGTCCGCGCCGGGGACGGCCAGGCGCCGCGCCCGGCAGAGGCCGACGCCGAGGAAGACGGCGGCATAGTCCTCGCGCAGTCGCCCGAAGCTCATCTGCTCGCCGATCCCCACGCCGCAGCGGAAGGCCACGCCCTGGGCCTGGAGCCGCGCGATCTCCCGCTCGAGGACGTTGCGCGGCAGCCGGTACGCGGGGATCCCATAGCGCAACGCCCCGCCGGGTTCGCTGCTCGCCTCGTAGACCGTCACCCGATAGCCGAGGCGCCGCAGATGGTAGGCGCAAGACAGCCCTGCCGGCCCGCTCCCGACCACCGCCACCGCGCTGTCGTGCTCGACACCGACCGTCAGCGGCGCGTCGTCGCCCGCGTGCTCGGCCGTAAATCGCTCGAGCTGCGCGATCGAGAGCGGCTCGTCGTACCGCTCGCGATTGCACGGCGCCTCGCAGGGGTGATAGCACACCCGTCCCGTGATCGCCGGGAAGGGGCTTTCCTCCCGAAAGACGCGGTAAGCGAGGTCGGGGCGGCCCTGGGCGATGAGCAGCAACGCCAGCGCGATGTCGTGCCCCGTGGGGCAGCCCTCCCGGCAGGGCGAGGTCTTCGAGGCCCAGTCGTAGACCGGCCGCTCGTAGCGCTGGGCGCCGGTCTTGTTCTCCGTGTGGGGCCGCCAGGAGCGGTACCGGACACTCTCGAACCCGGTGACCATGGTCGCTATGCCCTTTCCGCGCCCTGCCACCCGAGCGGCGCGACCGCCTCGTACCCTCGCCGCAGGCCGGTGAAGTTGCCCTCGATCCGGTCCTGGGACATGTCGCCGGTCACCTTCTCCACGCACGTCTCCAGCGTGGGAAGCGAGACCAGACCCGTCACACGCGCGAAGGCCCCCACCATCACCGGCCCGACGATGGGCACGCTCCCCCGCACCAGGCCGCACTCCTTGGCGATCTGGCTGGCCCGCAGCGTGGCGACCAGGCGCCCGGGACGGCCGAGCTCGCCCGCCGTCTTCCGGCTGTTCAGCAGAAGGACGCCGCCCTCGACGAGGCTCTCGACCATGCGCGGCGTCGCGGCCAGCATCGTCCCGTCGAAGACCAGCATGACGTGCGGCCGGCGCACCAGGCTGCGATCGTCGATCGGCCCGGCCGAGCGCTTGAACCGGATGAAGTACATCACCGGCGCCCCCATGCGCTCGCCGCCGTAGAGGGGTTGCCCGTTGACGCGATACCCGACCGCGGACAGGGCGTAGACGATGAGGTCGCCGGCGGTCTTCACGCCTTGCCCGCCCCGGCCGTGGAGCGCCACCTCGAGGGACTCGCGATCCTCTGCCATGGGAACCGTCCTCCTTAGCAGAGCAGGACCCGCGGCGCATTCACCCCGGCACGCCCGCGTTCGTCAATCGCCACGCGGGCCGCGCCAGCCAGATCCTACTGCACGTCGGGGACGGCCAGGCGCCGCGGCTCACAAAATGGGTCATTCTCGGGTCATTCGCTGAGTCAAATGCTCCTGTTTTCGGCGCGCCATGGTCGTGGTGTCGGCCCTGGCCTCACCTCAGATGAACCGCGCCCGCAGTGCAGACAGACCTCTGGCGCCGGCGGGCAGTTCGGTGCCGCGGGGCGGCCCAGCGGATGCCCCAAGTCTTTGTATCTGGATTCTGGGGATGGTTAGATCGGATGCCATGCGGTTCGCCCGGGCGACGACCAAGCGGGAGGCCGTCGTCACCGCGCTTCGAGACTTCAACCGCCGCAAGCGCATCGCGGCACTGACGAAGCACTTCGGGACGTCAGACACGTTCATGACCCACGCGGACCTGATAAAGCTCCGCCGGGCCGAATAGCCGGCGATGACGCTGGTGGACTCCTCGAGCCGGGTCCGTTGCCTGCGTCGGGGCGGGACGCTTCGACTTCCTCATGACGCTGTAGGCGGACACCCTCCTCAGTCGGGCAGCCCGGCCTTGCGCAGGAGTTCGACCTGGCGATCGACGAACCCGTGGTCCTTGAACGGAATTCTCTTCATCGCCTTCGACGGGCAAGTCGCCAGTAAGACGTGTACATGTTGATGCCATACGGACAGCTACGGTAGACTGCACCAGTGCGGCTCGTCGTGCGCTTGATCGGCTTCGAGTG
>JACPCG010000055.1 GCA_016179925.1 Candidatus Rokuibacteriota bacterium
GCCTACCTGATCGAGGACGGGCGCGTCGGAGCGCCGGTCAAGGGCGCGACCCTCATCGGCAGCGGGCCCGAGGCGCTCACGCGCGTGTCGCGCGTGGGCCGCGATCTGCAGCTCGACGAAGGCGTCGGCACGTGCGGCAAGGACGGCCAGTCGGTGCCGGTGGGCGTCGGGCTCCCGACGATCCGGATCGACGACCTGACCGTCGGCGGAACCGCGGTATGAAGCTCACGATGAAATGTGTGCAGGCTCGACGGAGCCACGCCGCGCCTGTCTCAGGCCACCCTCGGACACACGCGGCCTCGCGGTCCCCGCTACAATGAACACCGACCTCCTGGTGGACGTCCTCAAGCGCGCCGTCGCCAGGGGCGCGACGGCGGCCGACGGCTTCCTCGCCGAGGACAGCCACTTCACCGCCTCGGTGCGGCTCGGCGAGCTCGAGACCGTCACCCACGCGCGCGACCAGCGTCTCTCGCTCCGCGTCTTCGCCGGCCGGGCCTCCGCCGCCGCCTCCACCTCGGACGTCTCGCGCGCGTCGATCGAGCGCCTGGTGGACGAGGCGACCATGCTCGCGAAGATCACGGCCGAGGATCCGTGCGCCGGGCTGCCCGATCCGGGCGAACTGATCGCGTGCGTGCCCGACCTCGACCTCGAGGACGCCTCCGGCGGCGAGCCCACGCCGGAGGAAAAGATCGAGATCGCCAGGCGGTGCGAGGCCGCGGCGCTCGAGAGCGATCCGCGGGTCACGAACTCGGAGGGGGCGGAATACTTCGACCGGCGGACGCGTTACGCGTACGCGACCTCCCACGGCTTCGCCGAGGGCTACCGCACGACGAGCTTCGGCATCAGCGTGTCGCCGGTCGCGACGCGGAACGGCGAGATGCAGCGCGACTACTGGTATTCCACGGCGCGCAAGCGCTCGGGCGTCGAGGATCCCGCCGCCGTGGGGAGGACGGCCGCCCACCGCGCGGTGAGGCGGCTCGGCGCACGCAAGATCAAGACCGTCGAGGTGCCCGTGATCTTCGACGCGGAGACCGCGGCGAGCCTCGTGCGGTCCGTCGCCTCGGCGGCGAGCGGCCCGAGTCTCTACCGGCGCGCCTCCTTCCTGCTCGACCGGCTCGGCACGACGATCGCCGCGCCCGGGGTGACGATCGTGGACGACGCGCTCATTCGCGGCGGGCTCGGCTCGCGCCCGTTCGACGGCGAGGGGCTCGCCGCGCGGCGCACGGTGCTCGTGCGCGACGGCGTGCTCGAGTCGTACCTGCTCGACACCTACAGCGCGCGCAAGCTCGGGATGAAGTCCACCCACCACGCCGCGCGCGACGGGAGCGGCGTCGCGGTCTCGACCTCGAACCTGATGCTCCTGGCGGGGACCGCCAAGCCGGCCGACCTGATCGCCTCCGTCAAGAGCGGCTTCTACGTGACGGAGCTGATCGGCTTCGGCGTGAACGGTGTCACCGGCGATTACTCGCGCGGCGCGGTGGGGCTCTGGATCGAGAACGGCCAGCTCGCGTACCCGGTCGAAGAGGTCACGGTGGCCGGCAATCTCAGCGAGATGTTCGCGGCGATCGAGGGGGTGGGCGACGACCTGGTGCTGCGCGACCGCACGGCGTCGCCGACGCTCAAGATCGGCCGGATGGTGGTCGCGGGCAATTAGAACCGGCGAGAAGACGACATGGTCATCGACAGCCACTGCCACCTGCACGACCCGGCCTTCGCCGCGCTCCACGAGACGCTCCGGGTCTCGCTCGCCCACGACGTCTGGGGCGCCGTCGCGGTGGGGTGCGACCCCGAGACCAACGCGAGGACGCTGGCGGCCGCCGCCGCCGCGCCCAAGGCGGTGTGGGCGTGCCTCGGCTTCCACCCCGACTGGACGCAGCTCACCGACGAGGACCTCGAGCGGGTGGAGGCGCAGGTGAGCCGGCACCACGGGCGCATCGTGGGCATCGGCGAGATCGGGCTCCCGTGGTATTCGCTCGAGGGCGTCGCGGACGCGGCGACCCTGATGGCGCGGGGGCGGGCGCGGCTCGACCGCCTCCTCGGCCTGGCCGCGCGCTGGGACCTGCCGGTCGCGCTCCACGCGCCCCACGGCGCCGCGGCCGGCGCGCTCGAGGCGTTGCGGGCCCACCGGATCGAGCGCGCGGTCTTCCACTGGCACAAGGCGCCCGACGACGTGACGCGGGCGATCATCGAGACGGGGTACTTCGTGTCCGTCACGCCGGAAGTCGTCTACCGCGACCGCGACCGCGACCTGGTGACGCGCGTCCCGCTCGACTCGCTGCTCGTCGAGAGCGACGGCCCGTGGAGGTACCGCGGCGAGTTCGAGGGGATGCAGTCGGGCCCGTGGCTCGCGAGCCGGGTGGCGGAGGAGGTCGCGAAGCTGAAGCAGATGCCGGTGGAGGATGTGATGCACCGGCTCAGCACGAACGCCTGCCGCCTCTTCGATCTCGTCTGGCACTGAGGTGCTCGAAGAACGCCACTCGGTCCCGCTCGAGGACGGCAAGCTCGCCCTCGCCCTCCATCTGCCCGACGGCCGAGGGCCGGTTGCGTGCGTCGTTGCGTGCCACGGGCTCGGCGCCTCGAAGGACAGCGACAAGTACCTGCTGCTCGGCGAGGAGTTCCCCCGCGCCGGCCTGGCGCTCGCGCGCTTCGACTTCCGCGGCTGCGGCGAGTCCACCGGGCGTGAAGACGAGACGACCGTCGCGAGCCGGATCGACGACTGCCGCGCGGTCCTGGCGCGCCTCGAGAGCCACCCGCGGCTCGACGGCCGGTTCGGGCTCCTCGGCTCGAGCATGGGCGGGTTCGTCGCGCTCCACGTGGCGGCGGCGCGGGGCGACGGGACCCCCGTGGTGACGTGGAACGCGCCCGCGAGCCTCGCCGACCTCGGGGATTCGCGGGACTCGCCCGGGATCGGCATGCCCTTCCTCCTCGAGCTCTCCTCGGGCCGCTACGCGGACTCACCCCGGGGCGTCCCGCGCCATCTCGTGATCCAGGCGGAGGCCGATGACGTGGTGGACCTGGAGCATGGGAGCATGCTGCACGCCCGGGCCGCCGAACCGTGCGACTTCGTCATCATCCCGGGGGCCGACCATCGCCTCACCGACATGGCCCATCGACGCGCAGCGGTGGCGCGGAGCCTCGACTGGCTCCTGCGCTTCGTGAGGGAGACGCCATGATCAACCGTCGGCGCCTCGCCAACCTCGGCTGCGGCATGCGCGAGATCCACACGGTCAACGAGTGGATCGACGTGAAGGACATGCTCGCGACGGCGGCGCTCCTGGTCGAGACGGTCCGCCTCAACGCGGCGGGCTGAGCGATGGGCCTGCTGCTGCGCGGCGGCGAGGTCGTCGACCCGGGCGCGGGGCTCGCCGGCACGCGCGACGTCCGCGTCCGCGACGGGCTCGTCGCCGAGGTGGCGGCGGCGCTCGCGCCCGACGGTGACACCGTGCTCGACGTGGCCGGGAAGCTCGTCCTGCCGGGCCTGATCGATCTTCACGCCCACTGCTTCATCGGCGGCTCGGACTTCGGGCCGCGCACCGACGACATCGCGCGCAGCACGGGCGTCACGACGTGGGTGGACGGCGGCTCGACCGGCGCGGGCACCTTCGAAGGCATGCGCGAGTGGGTGCTCTCGCGCTCGCGCGTCCGGATGTTCGCCTTCCTCAACATCTCGGCGATCGGGCTCATGTACCTCAAGATCGGCGAGCTGAACCATCTCGCCTACGCCGACGTGGACGCGGCGATCGGCGCGGGCCGGGACCACCGGGACCTCATCCTCGGGATCAAGGTGCGCAACCAGCTCGAGGTCGTCGGCGCCGCGGGGGTCGAGCCGCTCAGGCGCGCGGTGCGCGCGGCCGAGGCGATCGGCGGAAAGGTGATGATCCACTGCACGAACCCACCCGTCCCCATGGGGGAGCTGCTCGCGCTGCTCCGCCCCGGCGATATCGTGAGCCACTTCCTCCACGGCCGCGGCCACGGGATCCTGGACGAGAAGGGCCAGATCCGGCGCGAGGTCCGCGCGGCGCGCGAGCGCGGTGTCCTCTTCGACGTCGCCCACGGACGGATGCACGTGAAGTTCCCGATCGCCCGCGCGGCGATCGCCCAGGGCTTCTATCCCGACACGATCTCGTCGGATCTCACGATGGGCGGCTCGGCGGGCTGCGTGAAGGATTTGCCGACGACGATGGGGAAGTTCCTCAACCTCGGCATGCCGCTCGCCGAAGTCGTGCGTGCCGTCACCGCCAGCCCGGCCAAGGCCATCGGCCGCGAGGGGCGGCTCGGCACGCTCAAGCCCGGTGCCGTCGCCGACATCGCCGTGTTCCAGCTCGAGGCGGGGAGCTTCGACTTCGAGAATGCCCACGGCGAGCACATGACGGGCCGCCGGCGGCTGGCGCCGGTGCTGACGCTCCGGGTCGGGGAGATCTGGTGGCGCCGCGCATAGTGCCGTATCAGCCGCGCAGCACGACGAGGACGATCACGAGCGCGAGGAGCAGCCGGTAGAGGACGAAAGGCGCGAGCGAGCGCCGCTTGAGGTAGCTCACCAGGAACCACACCGCGAACCAGCCGCTCAGAAACGCGGCGGCGAGCGCCGCGAGGAGCGGTCCCGCATCGGCCGCCGGGACCCCGGCCTTGAGGAGCTGCAGGAGCTTCAGGCCGCCCGCGCCCGCCGTGATCGGGATGCCGAGGAGAAACGAGAAGCGGGCCGCGGTGGCGCGGTCCACGCCGGCGAGGAGCCCCGTGGTGATCGTGATGCCGGAGCGCGAGGTGCCCGGAAACAGCGCGACCGCCTGGGCGCAGCCGATGAGGACGCCGCGTCCCCAGCCGATTCGCTCGAGCGGATCGGCCGGGCCGGGCGGCGCGGCGACGGCGCGGCGGTCGGCGACCCACAGCACGAGCGCCCACACGGCGGTGGAGGCGGCGATGAGGACCGGCCACCGGAGATGCGCCTCGATCAGCTTGCCGAAGATGACGCCGGCCACCGCGCCCGGCACGGTGGCGACGACCAGCAGGGCGACGAGCGAGCGCCGGAGCTCGCCCGTGACGAGGGCGGCGAGCTCCCGCCGGAAATACGCGACCAGCGCGGCGAGCGTGCCGAGGTGCACGACCGCGTCGAAGGCGAGGCCCTGGTCGGGCCAGCCGAAGACGTACGGGACGAGGATGAGGTGCCCGGAGGACGAGACGGGGAGGAACTCGGTGAGCCCCTGGATGACCCCGAGGACCACCCCCTGGAGGTAGGTCACCCGACGATGTCTTCGCCGCCGTCCACGCCGATGACGTTCCCCGTGATCCAGTACGTGTCGGGATGGGAGAGCACGACGATGGCGCGCGCCACGTCCTCGGGCGTGGTGAGCCGACCGCCCGGGTTGCGCCGGTGCGCCTGGAACTTGATCTCGTCGTGGCCCGGGATTTTCTGGAGCGCCGGCGTGTCCGTGACGCCCGCGCGAATCGAGTTCGCCGTGATCCCGCGCGGCATGAGCTCGGCCGCGAGCTGGCGGATGTGCGACTCGAGCGCGGCCTTGGCCGCGGACACCGGCCCGTAGTGGGGGAGCACGCGCGCGCCGCCCGAGGAGGTCATCGCATAGATGCGGCCGCCGCGCCCCATCAACCCGCGCCCCACGACCTCCTGCGTCCAGTAGACCAGGCTGTGCGCCATCACGTCGAGGGTCATGTCCATCTGGGCCTGGGTGACGGCGTCCTTCAGCGGGTCGGCGATGTAGAGCTTGAGCGTGCCGAACGCGAGCGAGTGGAGCAGGACGCGGAGCGTGCCGGGCTCACCGCGCGCCTCGAGGGTCTTCTGCATCTGCCCGGCGACCTCGGCGCGCTTCTCCGGGTCGGCCGCGTTGACGTTGAAGAAGTGCGCCTCGCGCCCGAGCGCCCGGATCTCGCCGACGATCCGCTCGACGTTCGGCAGCGTCGCCTTCCGGTCCAGGTGGACGCCGAAGACGTGCAGGCCCGCGCGCGCCAGCGCCAGGCTCGTCGCCTCCCCGAAGCCGGACGACGCGCCGAGCACGAGCGCCCAGCCGCTCAGACGAACCCCTTCCCCCGCCATCCGCGTCTCCATCCCGTAGACGAGCGCATTCTAGCATCGTAGAATCGCCGCAGGCCATGCCGAAGACCGCCGGAATCATCCTCGTCGGCAACGAGATCCTCTCGGGCAAGATCGCCGACGCGAACGCGGCCTACCTCTGCCGCGAGCTCCGCGCGCTCGGCGTGGACGTGCGGCGGATCGCCGTCATCCCCGATGAGGTGGAGTTGATCGCGCGGGAAGTCGCGGAGCAGAGCCACGACTACGACGTGGTCTTCACCTCGGGCGGCGTCGGGCCCACGCACGACGACGTGACGATCGAGGGCGTCGCACGCGCGATGTCGGTGAAGGTGGTGCGCCACCCGGCCCTCGTCGGCGTCCTCGAGGGCTACTACCGGGACCGCTTGAACGAGGCGCACCTCAAGATGGCCGAGCTGCCGGAGGGGGCGGAGCTCCTCGGCGGGGAGCCCTTCCGCTTCCCGACGATCCTCATGCGCAACGTGTACCTCCTGCCCGGCGTGCCTGAGATCTTCCGCCAGAAATTCGAGGCGCTCCGCGAGCGGTTCCGCGATCGGCCGTTCCACCTGAAGAACGTGTACGTGCGGATCCATGAGGGGACGCTCGCCGATCACCTGAACCGCCTCCTCGCCGACTTCCCGTCGCTGCTCCTCGGGTCGTACCCGGAGTTCTCCAACCCCGAGTACAAGGTGAAGGTGACGCTCGAGTCCCGGGATGCCGGCTACCTCGAGAGCGCGTTGGCGGAGTTCCTCCGGCGCCTGCCGGAGGACGCGCTCGTCAGGGTCACGTGAGCGCCGGGTAGCCGCGTCCGGTGCGAGGGGTTCCGCTCGGCGTCGCCGTGGTCGCGGCCGGCCTGTACTTCGTCGGTCTCGGGACGGCGCCCTTCATCGATCCCCCCGAGGGCTTTCACGCCGAGGTGGCGCGCCAGATGGAGGCCGGTCGCGGCTGGATCACGCCGCGCGTGAACGGCGTCCGCTACTTCGACAAGCCGCCGCTCCTGTACTGGCTCATGTCGGGCTCCTTCGCCGTCGCCGGGCCGACGCCGGGCGCCGCGCGGTTCTGGTCGGCGCTCGCCGCCGTCGGCGTCGCGGCCGTGACGGCACGACTCGGCGTGATGCTCGGCGGCGCGCGCGTGGGCCTGCTGGCGGGCCTCATGGTCGCGGCCAACCTCGGGATGTTCCTCTTTGGCCGGATCGCCAAGCCCGACCTCGTTTTCATCCTGTGGATCGTCCTGGCCTACGCGGGCTTCGCGATCGCCTATCGCGGCGGCGGGCGGGGAGGGCTCGTCCTCTTCTACGCGGGTCTCGGCCTCGCGGCGATCAGCAAGGACCTCGTGGGCGCCCTGGGCCCGCTGGTCGTCGTGGGCCTCTTCTTCTGGCTCACGCGCGAGCGGCCGCTGGGGCCGTGGATCCCGTGGTGGGGCGTCGGGATCATGGCCGCGGTCGCTCTGCCGTGGTATCTCGCGGTGGAGGCAGGCAGCCGCGGCTTCCTCTGGTACACGGTCGTGGACAACCACATCCTGAACTTCACGCGGCAGCGCGTCTTCCCCGACGAGGACGTGCCGCTCGGCTCGGTGGAGTTCCTCGTG
>JACPCG010000056.1 GCA_016179925.1 Candidatus Rokuibacteriota bacterium
AGGTCCACGCTCCGGAAGAGCCAGACGAGGAGGGCGACGCTGATCGCGGCGCCGAGGAGGACCTTGAGGCGGCTCAGAGGCCGAGCTGCGCCAGGACGGCGTCGATCGAGGGCGGCACGGTCGTCGGCCGCGAGGCGGACTCGAGCGCGGTCTCCGGATCCTTGAGGCCGTGGCCCGTGAGCGTCAGCACGAGGGTCGAGCCCGCTTCGAAGCGACCGGCCTTGACCGATTTGATCAGGCCGGCCACGGTCGCAGCGGACGCGGGCTCCATGAAGATGCCTTCTTCCCGCGCGAGCATCCGGTACGCGCGCAGGATCTCCTCGTCGCTGACGACGTCCACCCAGCCCCGGGAGTCCTTCATCGCCTCGAGCGCCGGTCCCCAGTTCGCAGGATTCCCGATCTTGATCGCCGTGGCGACCGTGCGCGGCTCCTCGATGACGCGGTTCTCGTAGATCGGGGCGGCGCCGGCCGCCTGGAACCCGACCATGCGCGGCAGCGCGTTCATCTTTCCCGCGCGGTGGTATTCGCGGTAGCCGCGCCAGTACGCGGTGATGTTCCCCGCGTTGCCGACGGGGATCAGGTGGTAGTCGGGCGCCCGGCCGAGCTGGTCCACCACCTCGAAGGCGGCGGTCTTCTGGCCCTCGAGCCGGAACGGGTTGACCGAGTTCACGAGCGTCACCGGATGGGTCTCGGCGATCTGGCGCACGATCGAGAGCGCCTGGTCGAAGTTGCCGTCCACGGTGAGGACCCTGGCGCCGTGGATCGCCGCCTGCGAGAGCTTGCCGAGGGCGACCGATCCCTTCGGCACCATGACGAACGCGCGGATGCCCGCGCGCGCCGCGAACGCGGCGGCGGCCGCGGAGGTGTTGCCGGTCGAGGCGCAGATGACCGCGCGCGAGCCCGACTCGAGCGCCTTCGAGACCGCCATCGTCATGCCACGGTCCTTGAACGAGCCCGTCGGGTTGAACCCCTCGCACTTGAGGTAGATCGACAGACGCGTGTCGGTCGCCTCGGCGAGGCGCGGCGCCGGAATCAGCGGCGTGTTGCCCTCGAGGAGCGTCACGACCGGCGTGCGGTCCGTCACCGGGAGGAAGTCGCGATACTGCTCGATGACACCGCGCCAGGGCTTCACGCCGGGCCGCCTTCCACGCGGATCATGGTGGTCGCCGCGGCGACGGCCGGCAGCCGGTCGATCGCGGCGAGGGCCCGGCGCATGTCGCGCTCGCGCGCCTCGTGGGTCATCATCACGACCGGCACCGCCTCGCGGACCGCGCGCCCCTTCTGGATCACGTTCGCGATGGAGATGTCGTTGTCGCCGAGGATCCCCGCCACCTTCGACAGCACGCCCGGTCGGTCCTGGGCCATGACGCGCATGTAGTAGCAGCACCGGATCGCGTCCATGGGACGGAGCGGCAGCGCGGCGGGCCCGGCCGACGGCAGCTCGAGGGCGAGCGCGGGGATGTCGTGGGCGATCCGGCGCGCGATGTCGAGCGTGTCCGCCCACACGGCGGAGGCCGTCGGCATCTGGCCGGCGCCGCGGCCGTAGAACATGAGGTCGCCGACCGCGTCGCCGGTGATGAAGATCGCGTTGAAGACGCCCGAGACCGCGGCGAGCGGCGAGGCGGCGGGAATCATCGTCGGATGCACCCGGACTTCCACGCCGCCGTCGGCGGCCTTGGCGATCGCGAGCAGCTTGATCCGGTAGCCGAGCTCGCGCGCGTAGGCGATATCAGCGGACGTCACGCGCGTGATGCCCTCGGTGTGGATGTCTTTGAGGTCCACGAACGTCCGGAACGCGAGCGTGACCAGGATCTGGAGCTTGTGCGCCGAGTCCATGCCCTCGATGTCGAGGGTGGGGTCGGCCTCCGCGTACCCCGCGGCCTGCGCCTCGTTCAGCACGAGGGAGAAATCCAGCCCCTCGTCGGTCATCTTCGACAGGATGTAGTTGGACGTCCCGTTGACGATGCCGAAGACGGACAGGATGCGGTTGGCGACGAGCCCCTCCTTCACCGCCTGGATCAGCGGGATCCCGCCGGCGACCGCCGCCTCGAACGCGAGCGTCACGCCGCGGCGCCGCGCCTCGTCGTAGAGCTCGGCGCCGTGGTGGGCGAGGAGGGCCTTGTTGGCCGTGACCACGTGCTTGCCCGCCGCGAGGGCCTTCAAGATCAGCGAGCGGGCGGGCTCGAGGCCGCCGACCAGCTCGATGACGATCTGGACCGTCGGGTCGGCCAGCACGCGCGCGGTGTCGGCCGTCATCGGCAGCTTCCGGAGGTCGAGCCCCTCGCGCGGCCGCGTGAGATCGGTGTCGGCCACGGCGGCGAGCACGAGGCGGCACCCGGCGCGCTCCTCGAGCATGGCGCGGCGCGACTCGAGGATCTTGATGACGCCGCCGCCGACGGTGCCGAGCCCGAGCAGTGCGAGGCGGACGTCCTTCATCTCAGCGGACCTGGGTCATGCAGTGAGCGGTCAGCGGCCGAGCTGCTTGATCCCGCGGAGCGCCTGCCGGATCCGCTGCTCGTTCTCCACGAGGGCGAACCGCACGTAGCCCTCGCCGTACTCGCCGAACCCGATGCCCGGCGACACGGCCACCTTCGCGTCCTGGATGAGCATCTTCGCGAACTCGAGCGAGCCCATGGCGCGGAACGGCTCCGGGATCGGCGCCCACACGAACATCGTGCCCCTGGGCTTGTCCACCGACCAGCCGATCTTGTTGAGGCCGTCCACCAGCGTGTCGCGCCGCTTGCGGTAGACCTCGTTGATCGCGCCGACGACCGACTGGTCGCCCTCGAGGGCGATGATGCCCGCGATCTGGATCGGCTGGAACACGCCGTAGTCGAGGTACGACTTGATCCGCGCGAGTGCCAGGACCATCCGCGCGTTGCCGCAGCAGAAGGCCAGGCGCCAGCCGGCCATGTTGTACGACTTCGTCAGGGAGAACAGCTCGACCCCGACCTCCTTGGCGCCCGGGGCCTCGAGGAACGAGGGCGGCCGGTAGCCGTCGAAGGTGAGGTCCGCGTAGGCGAAGTCGTGGACGACCATGAGCCGGTGCTCGCGCGCGAAGCTGACGACCTGCTCGAAGAAGCCGCGGTCCACGCACATGGTCGTCGGGTTGTGCGGGAACGAGAGAATCAGCAGCTTCGCCTTCGGCCACGCCAGCTTGGCGGTCTCCTCCAGCCGCCCGAAGAAATCTCCATCGTGTGTCAGCGGCACCGACCTCAGGTCGCCGTCGGCGATCACCACCGAATAGGAGTGGATCGGGTAGGTCGGATTGGGCACGAGCGCGCCATCACCAGGCTGGAGCACGGCGAGTGCCAGGTGGGCGAGGCCCTCTTTGGCGCCGATCGTCGCGATCGCCTCGGAGTCGGGGTCGAGCTCGACGCCGTACCGGTCCCGGTACCACTTCGTGATCGCGACGCGGAGCCGCGTGATGCCGCGGGAGGCGGAGTAGCGGTGGTTCCTCGGATTCTGCGCGGCTTCGATCAGCTTGGCGACGATGTGCTTGGGCGTCCCGAGGTCGGGGTTGCCCATGCCCAAGTCGATCACGTCCTCACCCCGGGCGCGGGCCTTCGTCTTGAGGTCGTTCACGATGGCGAACACGTAGGGCGGGAGCCGCTTGATCCGGTAGAACTCGTCCATTGAACTCCTCTCCGGGCTCGTCTCGCGATGATACTAGGTCGCGACGCGAAGTGTCAATAAATGACGATCTCACGCGGAGTTAGAGGCAGCGTCCGTCACGGCGGTGACGCGACTGACAACGCCTGTTGCCGTAATGGCAGGCGCGTGGCCGCGCAACTGCGCGATTCTTTGGGCGACCCCCATCGGCACGGCGCTTGCGTCCACGCTTCGCCATGAGCCGCGAGGAATCTCCCGTTGACAGTCTCCCCGAGCCGATGCTAGAACCCGGTCAACCATCCACGCCTGACCCGAGGAGGGCGCGCGCGCGCGTGAGGGGCCGCAAACAGTACAGTCTGCTGGTGGTCCGCGGGGACGGCGTCAGGGTGCTTCGCTTCAACTTCCCCCGTCCCGCCGTGGTCGGCGTGTTCGTCGTGGTGGCGGTCGCCGTCTCCGTCCTCGGGGCGCTGGTCGGCGACTGGGTCCAGCTCCGCCAGCTCACTCGCGAGGCGAAGACGTTCAGCCGGCAGATCGCGGAGCAGCGGACGACGATCGATGGCTTCAACCGCCGGGTCGCCGAGCTCCGCCAGGAGATGACGGGCTGGGGGGCGCTGCACGCGCGCATCTGGGAGCCGTTCGGCCCCGAGCTCACGCCGGGCGGGCGCGGCCGAGGGATCGGCGGCGGCTCGATCCCGCCTGACCGCCTGCCCGCGCGCCTCAGCACGAAGGACGAGCTGGCGCGCCTCGCCGACGCCGTCATGGAGCAGGGCGAGAACCTCCGCGCCCTCGACCGTCTCATGTCGCGCGCGGGCAAGGCGCTGGCGGCGCTGCCGTCGCGCTGGCCGGTGCGGGGCGCCGTGAACTCCGAGTTCGGCACCCGGCTCTCGCCGTGGACGAAGGAGACGGAGTTCCACGGGGGGCTCGACATCCGCGCCGAGAAGGGAACGCCCGTGCGCGCCCCCGCGGCCGGCACCGTCACGTTCGCGGGCACCCAGCCCGACTACGGCATCACCGTCATCGTCGATCACGGCCAGGACATCCGGTCGGTGTACGGCCACCTCTCGCGCCTGGCCGTCAAGCAGGGCGACCGGGTCGAGCGCGGCGGGACGCTCGGGATGACGGGCAGCACCGGGCGTTCCTCCGGGCCGCACCTCCACTACGAGGTCCTCGTGAAGGGCCAGCCCGTGAACCCCCGCGCCTACCTCTGGGACTAGCCTTTCGTCGCGGGGACCGTGCGGCCTGGCTTGGGCCGAGGGTGGTCTGAGACAGGCGCACAGGCTCCGCCCGCCCGATCAGTCGCGCGTGGAAGGGACGCGCCCAGCTCCGGTTCGGCTATCATTGAGGCCGGAGACTGTCCCGGATGGCGCGCATCGTGGTCGTCGACGACGAGCCGGACATCTGTGATCTCCTGCGCGAGATCCTCTCCCTGGCCGGCTACGACGTGCTCGTGGCCTCCGACGGCGACTCCGCGATGGCGCTCCTGCGCCACCAGCCCGTCGACCTGATCATCACCGACATCTTCATGCCCGGGAAGGAAGGGATCGAGACGATCATGGAGCTGCGCCGCGACTTCCCGACCGTGAAGATCGTGGCGATGTCGGGCGGCGGCACGACGGGCGAGCTCCACTATCTCCGCGACGCCGTCCAGCTCGGCGCGGTCCGCACGATCCTCAAGCCCTTCGGCGAGGAGGATGTGCTCCGCGTCGCGCGGGAAGCGCTCGCCTCCTGACTCACGCGACCCGCGCGAGGAACTCCAGGCAGAGCGCGTTGAAGGCCTCCGCCCGCTCGAGGAAGTAACCGTGGCCCGCGCCGGCCACGATGCGCAGCGCGGCGCCGGGAATCCGCGCCGCAAGCCACTCCCCGAGCGCGCTACTTGATCGCGGCGCCCGTGCGCACCTGGCAGGCGACCCAGTGCCCTGACGAGACCTCCTTGAGGGTCTGCTCGTTCTCGGAGCAGGAGGGCACGCGGAGGGCGCAGCGCGTATGGAAGCGGCACCCGGACGGCGGGTTGATCGGGCTGGGAACATCGCCTTCCAGCAGGATTCTCTTTCGCTTCATGGTGGGATCGGGTATCGGGACCGCGGAGAGCAGCGCTTCGGTATACGGGTGCTTCGGGCTGGTGTAGAGCTCCGATCTGCGCCTGGATCGAGACGTCGAGCGCCGACACGGGCTCATCGGCGATGATGAGCTTCGGGCTGACCGCGAGCGCACGCGCGATCCCGATGCGCTGCCGCTGGCCGCCCGAGAACTCGTGCGGGTAGCGCCGCAGGTGGTCGGCCGCGAGGCCGACCGTCTCGAGGAGCTGCACGACGCGCTCCTCGCGCTGCTTTCGCGACGCCGCGAGCCTGTGGATGACGAGCGCCTCGCCGATGATCGAGCCGACCGTCATTCTCGGATTGAGCGACGCGTACGGGTCCTGGAAGATGATCTGCATCTCCTTCCGGAGCGCCCGCAGCGACCGCTTGTCGAGCGTCGTGACGTTCTGCCCGTGGAAGGAGACTTCGCCCGACGTCGGCTCGATGAGCCGGAGGATCGTCCGCCCCGTGGTGGACTTGCCGCAGCCGGACTCGCCGACCAGGCCGAGCGTCTCGCCCGCCATGATGTCGAACGTGACGTCGTCCACCGCGTGGACCCGCGCGACCTCCCGGGAGAAGAGCCCGCCGCGGATCGGGAAGTACTTCTTGAGGTTCCTGACTTTGAGCAGCGCGTCTGGCATGGCGGGCCTCAGTAGAGGAAGCAGGCCACTTTGTGGCCCGGCCTCAGTTCCTTCAGGGGCGGGTTGTTCTCGGAGCACATCGGCATGACGAACTGGCAGCGCGGCGCGAAGCGGCACCCGGGCTTGATGTCTCCGCGCAGCGTCGGCACCGTGCCGGGGATCGCCTCGAGCTTCTGCCGCTGCGTGGCGGCGAGGTCGATCCGGGGGATGGAGCGGAGGAGCCCCTGCGTGTAGGGGTGGAGCGGCTCTTTGAAGAGCTCCATGACGGGCGCCTCCTCGACCACCTGGGCGCCGTACATGACATCCACGCGCTGCGCGGTTTCCGCGATGACCCCCATGTCGTGAGTGATCAAGAGAATGGCCATGCCGAGCTTCGCCTTCAGCTCGTTCAGCAGCTCGAGGATCTGCGCCTGGATCGTCACGTCGAGCGCCGTCGTCGGCTCGTCGGCGATCAGGAGGTTCGGGCTGCACGACAGCGCCATGGCGATCATCACGCGCTGCCGCATGCCGCCCGAGAGCTGATGAGGGTACTCCTTCACGCGGCGCTCGGCGTTCGGGATGTGCACGACCTTGAGCATCTCGACCGTCTTGTCCATCGCGTCGCGCCGCCCGAGGCCCTCGTGGAGGCGGATCGCCTCGGCGATCTGCTCGCCGACCGTGAAGACGGGATTCAGCGAGGTCATCGGCTCCTGGAAGATCATCGAGATCTCTTTGCCGCGGATCTTGCGCATCTGGGCGGGAGGCAGGTCGAGGAGGTTCTTGCCGCTGTAGTTGACGGTCCCCTCGACGATGCGGCCGGGAGGCGTCGGGATGAGCCGCATGATCGACAGCGCCGTCACGCTCTTGCCGGACCCCGATTCGCCGACCACGCCGAGCGTCTCGCCCTTGTTGATGTAGAGGTCCACGCCGTCCACGGCGCGGACGACGCCATCGTCGGTGAAGAAGTACGTCTTCAGCGTTTTCACATCGAGAAGTCGCTCGGCCATTTCGCCCCCTTCAGCCCTCTACGACTGGAGCAATTTCACGCTCGCCTCGGACGGCGAGGATTCCTGGAGTTTGCTCGGCTCGCCCGCCGCGGCCCCGGCCCGCGACGTCCTGCGGCTTGCACTACCATCGACTGGTGATTTCGCGGAGGGCGTCGAGCGCGCGCTCGATGTCCTCCGCGTCGACATCCTTGTGCGTGACGCAGCGGATCGACGTCGGCCCGATCGCATGGACCTTCACCTTCCGGGCGGCGCAGCCCGTGACGATCTCGTTCGTTGCCGTCTGGGTGGCGCTTGGCCCGGCCGGGCGCTGGACGCCGAAGATCACGATGTTCGTCTGCACGCTCTGGAGGTCCACCGTGAGTCCGGGGAGCTTCGCGATGCCTTCCGCGAGGCGGCGGGCGTTGGCGTGGTCTTCGGCCAGCCGGTCCACCATGGTCTCGAGCGCGACGACCCCTGCGGCGGCGATGACGCCGGCCTGCCGCATGCCGCCGCCCACCATCTTCCGCACGCGCCGGGCGCGAGTGATGAACGCGCGCGAGCCGCACACAACCGAGCCAACCGGCGCACCGAGCCCTTTGGACACGCAGAAGGTCACCGAGTCCACGTCGCGGGTGAACTCGCGCGCGTCCCGCCGCAGCGCGACGGCGGCGTTGAAGAGCCGGGCGCCGTCCAGGTGGACGGGCACGTTCGCGCCGTGGGCCACCGCCGCCACGGCGCCGATCTCCTCGGGCGTGCAGCACGTGCCGCCGTGGCGGTTGTGCGTGTTCTCGATGCAGACGAGGCCGGTCTGGGGGATGTGGATGTTCGGCGGCCGCAGGGCCTCACGCACCTGCTCGGGGGCGAGGAAGCCGCGCGCCGTCTTCACCGGGCGCATCTGCACGGACCCGATCACGGCCGAGCCCGCGACCTCGTAGTTGAAGATGTGCGAGTCGAGATCGAGGACGACTTCCTGGCCGGCCTGCGTGTGGCTCACGACCGAGACGAGGTTGCCCATGGTGCCCGAGGCGACGAACAGGCCCGCCTCCTTGCCCAGGCGCTCGGCGGCCATCGCCTCCAGGCGCTTGACCGTCGGATCCTCCTCCCAGACGTCGTCGCCTACCTCGGCGCGGGCCATGGCCTCGCGCATCTCCGGCGTCGGGAGCGTGAGCGTGTCGGAGCGAAGATCGACGATATCGTGCACGGCGGTTACCTCTGGGCTCTCAGGCGCTGGACCGCGCGGCGGCCGAACTCCGTGTAGCCGTACTCCTCGCTGAGCCGGCGGAGCAGCCGCACGGCCTCCGCGTTCTTGCCCTCGTGGAAATTCACCTCCGCGAGCATGAAGAGCGCTTCCGGGATGACGAGCGTGCGCGGGTACTCCTTGAGCACGAGCTCGAGCCGCTGCCGCGCGGAGCTCCGGTTGCCCTGGGTGAAATAGTAGTTGGCGACCCAGACCTCCTTCTGCGCGAGTCGGCCGCGGCAGATGTCGATCTTGGCGAGCGCCTCGGTGGCGTAGCGGCTTTCCGGGTACTCCTTGACGAGCTTCCTGAACTGCTCGAGCGCCTTCTGCGTCAGCCCCTGGTCCTGCTCGACCGGCTTGAGCTGGTCGTAGTAGCTCATCGCCAGCCGATACTGGACGAGGTCGGCGATCTGGTGGCGCGGGAAGAACGCCAGGAAGGCCTCGAACTCCTTGATGGCCTTGTCGAACTCCGCCTCGCGGTAGTGCGCCTCGCCGATCAGGAAGCGGGCGCGCGCCGCGTACGAGGAGTTCGGGTGGCGCTCGACGATCTTCTTGAAGCTCTCGCGCGCCTGTTCGTAACGCTTCTGGGCGAGGTCGCTCTCGCCGGTCGAGTAGAGCTCGTCCGGCGGCAGGATGGGCGTCGGCGCCGGCCTGAGCCAGCCGCAGCCGCCCGCCAGGAGGAGCACGGCCGCGAGGAGGATACGCGTGTGACGGCTAGGGGAGCCAAGCATGAAAATTGGCTACTTATAGCATAATCCGCTGCCAAAAACCCTTTGACTTCTTGACTTCCTCGGCGCCGCCCGGTATTACGGGAGCACCCAGGAGGGCCCCTTATGGCCGTGCCGCGGATGCTCAGGCTGCGCCAGAACTTCCCGCGTCCCCGCGTCGGCGACATTCCGCGCGCCGTCGCGGAGGCGCTCGGGGCCGCCGACCTTCCGATCAAGCGCGGCGACACCGTGGCCGTCGGCGCCGGCAGCCGGGGCATCGCGAACATCGACATCGTCGTCGGCGCCACCGTCCGGTGGCTCAAGGACCTGGGCGCCCGCCCGTTCGTGTTCCCGGCGATGGGCAGCCACGGGGGCGGCACGCCCGACGGCCAGCTCTCGGTCCTCGAGCACTACGGCGTCACCGAGTCCACGATGGGCTGCCCGATCCGGGCGACGATGGAGGTGGTCCAGGTCGGGGAGGCGCTGGGTCTGCCGGTCTGGCTGGATCGACACGCCTCGGACGCCGACTGGATCGGCCTCGTCAACCGCGTCAAGCCCCACACCGATTTCAAGGGCGCCATCGAGTCGGGCCTGTTCAAGATGATGACGATCGGGCTCGGCAAGCACAAGGGCGCCATCCAGTACCACCGCGCGAACATCCATCATGGCTACGAGACCCGATGAAACCGCTCGGATCGAAGCCTTCAACGCCGAAAACCTCGAAGCGGGCGAGCGCCGTCTGCTCAAGGACGCGCGGGAGTGGATGGCGCGCCTGCCCTTCAAGCAGATCGACGTCCTGATCGTCGACGAGATGGGCAAGAACGTCTCCGGCGCCGGCATGGACACGAACGTCATCGGCCGGCCGTCGAACCCGCACGAGCCGTTCCCGGCCGACCCGAAGATCCTGTGGATCGTGGCGCTCGACCTCACCGACGAGAGCTACGGCAACGCGACCGGCATCGGCAACGCCGACTTCACCACGCGACGGCTGGTCGAGAAGATCGACATGAAGCCGACGCTCATCAACTGCATCACGGCGTGCGCGCCGGGCAACGCGAAGGTGCCCCCGGCGTACGAGACCGACCGGGAGGCGATCGACACGGCGCTTTCCTGCATCGGCCTCACGCCGCCCGAGAAGGCGCGCGTCGTCCACATCAAGAATACCCTGCTGCTCGGCCAGATCGAGGCGTCCGAGGCGTTCCTGCCCGAGGTCGCCCGGCGGGCCGAGCTCACGCAGCTGAGCGAGCCGGCGCCCCTGGCCTTCGACGCCGCGGGACGGCTCGTCACGTTCTAGTAGCACACGGCTAGCACCCACCTTCGAGAGGAGGATTACCTGAGATGCTTCGACTGAAGACGCTCGCGACGCTGGCGTTCGCCGCCGTGCTCCCCGTGCTCTGCGTGTCCCCGGCGGCCGCCCAGAAGGTCAGCCTCATTTTCTCCGCCGGCCCCACCGGCGGGTCGTGGACGCCGATGGCGGTCATCAAGAAGCGGTTCCCCGAGCTCGACGTCCAGGTCGAGCCCGGCGCGGCGCTCGTGAACATGGAGAAGATGCGGAACGACAAGGCGGACCTCGCCTGGTCCATGACGAACGTGCTCTCCGACGCCCTCACCGGGTCCGGGCAGTGGGCGGGCAAGAAGACCGACCGGCCGATGTACGTCGCGACCTTCTACCCGAACGTCTGGCAGCTCGTCGTCCCCGCTTCGAGCGACATCAAGACCGCGAAGGACCTGAAGGGCAAGCCTGTCGCGCTCCCGGCCCGCGGCAACACCAGCCTCGCCGACGGCTGGGAGGTGGTCCTGAAGGTCAACGGCATGAAGCTCGACGACCTCGGGCCGAAGAGCTACGGTCCGCTCTCGTCGAACACCGAGGCGATCAAGAACCGGCAGGCGCTGGCGGCGGGCTGGTTCACGACCATCCCCGCCTCGTTCATCCTCGACCTCGGCTCGACGATGAAGCTCCGGATGCTCCCGGTGTCCGATGCGGAGTTCGAGAAGATCCGCCAGATCAACCCCGGCTTCGTCCGCCACGTGGTCAAGGCGGGCACGTACGCCGAGCAGGGGATCGCCGACGATGTCCGTACGTTCCAGGCTCCGACGATCCTCATCGCCTCGTCGAAGACGCCCGCCGACGTGATCTACAAGATCGCGAAGGCGATCGTCGAGAACCGCGCGGACTTCGTGAACGTCACGAAGGCGATGGCCGGGGTGACGCCGCAGGACATGGGGCGGGACTACGGGCTCCCGTTCCACCCGGGCAGCGCGAAGTACTTCAAGGAGGTCGGGGTCCTCAAGTAGCCGGCAGGCCGGGGCGGGGCGGGGCGCGTGCGCAGGCTCAGCGGGACTCCGGGGCTCGTCGTGGGCGTGGTAGCGGTCGTCATGTCCGTCTACCACGTCTACGCGCGCCTCACCTGGTACGCGCCGGACCAGCACGCGCTCCTCTCCATCACGCTCGCCTTCACGCTCGTCCTCTCCTTCCTCCTGTACCCCCGGCGGACGGGCGCCACGCCCGACCGGGTGCCCTGGAGCGATCTCGGTCTCGCCGCCCTCTCACTCGTCTGCGTCGGCTACATGTTCGCCTACTACGACTACATCGTGAACCGCTTCCCCACCGCCCACCCGCTCGCGACGAGTGACAAGGTCGTCGGCGTCGTGGCGATGCTGCTCGTCCTCGAGGCGACGCGGCGGACCATCGGCGCCTCGCTCCCGATCGTGGCGCTGGGCTTCATCGCCTACGGGCTGGCCGGCCCCTGGCTCCCCGGCGCGCTCGGCCACAAGGGTCTGACGCTGGAGATCGTGATCGACCAGACCTACTTCACGACCGAGGGGATCTTCGGCGTGCCGCTGTCCGTCGCCGGCACCTACGTCATCCTGTTCATCATCTTCGGCGCCTTCCTCGAGAAGTCCGGCGCCGGGCAGTTCTTCATGAGCTTCGCCAACGCGATCGCCGGCGGCGCGCGTGGGGGCCCCGGTAAGGTGGCGGTCGTCTCCTCGAGCCTCTTCGGGACCATCTCGGGCTCGGCGGTCGCCAACGTGATGGTCGACGGGTGGCTCACCATCCCGATGATGAAGAAGACCGGCTTCAAGCCGGAGGCGGCGTCGGCGATCGAGGCCGTCGCCTCCACCGGCGGCCAGATCATGCCGCCGATCATGGGCGCCGCCGCGTTCGTCATGGCCGAGTTCCTCGGCATGTCCTACACGAAGATCATGATCGCCGCCGCGATCCCGGCGATCTTCTATTACGGCGCGCTCTTTGCCGCGATCCACCTGAACGCCGTCCGCACCGGGCTGCGCGGCATCCCGAAGCACGAGCTGCCCTTCCTCGGGCAGATCATCGTGCGGCAGGGCCATCTCTTCCTCCCGGTGGTCGTCCTCCTCGTGCTCCTCGTCTACGGCTTCACCCCGACCTACGCCGCCATCGTCGCGGCGGCCGGCGTGATCGTGATCTCGTGGGCGCGCCCCCGGACCGGGCTCCGGCTGCGGACGTGCGTGGAGGCGCTGCGGGAGGGCGCGGAGCACACCATCCCGGTCGCGACGGCGTGCGCCGCCGCGGGGATCGTGATCGGCATCGTGCTCCAGACCGGCCTCGCGCTGCGCTTCACCAGCTTCCTGATCCAGCTCGCGGCCGGCCACCTGCTGCCCGCGCTGCTGATCACGATGCTCGCCGGCATCATCCTCGGGATGGGGATGCCGACGACCCCCGCGTACATCATGCAGGCGGCGCTGCTCATCCCGGCGATCATCAAGCTCGGCGTCCCCCCGATCGCCGCGCACATGTTCGCGTTCTACTTCTCGTGCCTCTCGGCGGTCACGCCGCCCGTCGCGCTCGCCGTCTACGCCGCCGCCTCCATCGGGAAGGCGAGCCTCTGGGGCGCGGGCGTCCAGGCGCTGAAGTTCGCGGCGGCGGGGTTCATCGTGCCCTTCTTCTTCGTCTACTCGCCGGCGCTCCTCTTCCAGGGGACGTGGACCGAGATCGGGAGCGTGCTGGTGACCGGCACCCTCGGCGTCGTCGCCCTCGCGGCGGGCCTGGAGGGCCAATTCCTGCGGCCGGCGATCTGGCTCGAGCGCGGGCTCTTCATCGCCGCCGCCTTCCTCCTGATCGATCCGGGCTTCACCACCGACATGATCGGGCTGGCGCTGCTCGCGATCGGCCTCGGGGTCCAGAAGCTCCGCCCGGCGGCGATTCCGGTCCCGGAACGGGCCGGGCCGTGACCCGTCTCGAGACGATCGTCCTCGCGCTGCTCGCCGCGGTCGTGGTTCTCGGAACCATCGCTTTCGGCGTCTTCCGGCTCTACACTACGTCGTAGGGAGAAGGGGGAAGGCGGTGCTGTTCCCGTGAGGCCGCGGCTCGTCCTGGCGCTGGGCGTCGTCGTCGCCCTCGCCGCGCTCGCGTACGGCGGCTGGGCCTGGTACTACGCCGTGCATTACGTCTCCACGGACGACGCGTACGTGGAGGGCACGATCTCGCCCGTCAGCGCGAAGGTCGCCGGGCACGTCGCCGAGCTCATGGTGCGCGACAACCAGCCCGTCAAGCAAGGCGACCTCCTCCTCCGCGTGGACCCGCGCGACTTCCAGGCGAAGACCGCCCAGGCGCGCGCCGCCGTCGCGACGGCCGAGGCGACCCTCCGGGCGGCGCGCTCCGAGGTGCCGCTCGCCCGCGAGGGCACGCGCGCCCAGATCGACCAGGCGCGGGCGGGCCTCGAGATGGCCCTCGTCGCGGTGAAGTCGAGCGAGGCGACGGTGGAGGAGGCGCGGGCGCGGCTCGAGGCCAAGCGCGCCGCGACCGCCGCGATGCGCGCGGACGTCGCGGGCGCGCAGAGCGCGCAGCGCGAGGCCGGCCGGGAGCTCGAGCGCCAGCGCGCGCTGCTCAAGAGCGACCTGGTCGCGCGCCGCGACTTCGACCGCGCCGAGGCCGCCCACGAGACCGCCACGGCGGCCGTCGAGGCCACGCAGCGGCGGCTCACCCAGACCGAGCGGGAGATCCAGCAGGCCGAGGCCGAGCTGGCCGCGCGCGGCCACGCCGTGGAGCAGGCCAGGCAGCGCGTGGCGGAGGCCCGCGCGGCGCTCGCGCGCGCGGAGAGCCAGCTCCACCAGGTGGCGATCAAGGACGCCGAGGCGAGCCGTGCCGAGGCGCGCCTGAGGGAGGCGAAGGCGGACCTCGCGTTCGCCGATCTCCAGCTCCAGCACACCGAGGTGCGCGCCCCGCTCGACGGGATCGTCTCCAAGCGCTCCGTGGAGGTGGGGCAGATCGTCCAGATGGGCCAGCCGCTGCTCGCGATCGTCCCGCTGCACGACGTGTGGGTCGTCGCCAACTTCAAGGAGACCCAGCTCGCGCGGATCAGGCCCGGGATGAAGGCCGAGGTGAGCGTGGACGGCTTCCCGGACCGGGCGCTTGTGGGCGTCGTCAACTCGCTGGCCGCCGGCACCGGCGCGCGCTTCTCGCTCCTGCCGCCCGAGAACGCGACGGGCAACTGGGTGAAGGTCGTGCAGCGCATACCCGTGCGGATCCACCTCGAGGGGAAGGACGGCAACCCCCAGGCGCTTCGCGCCGGGATGTCGGCGCTCGTCACGATCCGCGTAAAGTGACCGCGGCGGGGCCGCCCCTCTCCGCCGCCCGGAAGTGGGCCATCACCATCTCGGTCATGTTCGTGACCGTGATGCAGATCCTCGACACCAGCGTGACGAACGTCGCGCTGCCCCACATGCAGGGCTCGCTCTCGGCCGGCGTCGAGGAGATGGCCTGGGTCATCACCTCGTTCCTTGCCGCGAACGCGATCGTCATCCCCGCGACGGGCTGGCTCTCCGGGCTGGTCGGCCGACGGCGCTTCTTCCTGCTCTGCACCGTGCTCTTCACGGTGAGCTCGTTCCTCTCGGGCATCGCGCCGAACCTGACCTTCCTCGTGCTCGCGCGCGTCTTCCAGGGGCTCGGCGGCGGCCCGGTCATCCCGATCTCGCAGGCGATCATGTGGGAGATCTTCCCGCTCAAGCAGCGGGGGATGGCGATGGCCGTGTGGGGCATCGGCATCATGATGGGCCCCATCCTGGGCCCGACGCTGGGCGGCTGGATCGCCGACAACTGGTCCTGGCGCTGGATCTTCTACATCAACCTGCCGATCGGCGTGCTCGGGTTCTTCATGGCAAGCGCCTTCGTGTTCGACTCCCCGCACGCGAGGAAGCCCGGGCGGGTGGACGTGCTCGGGCTCGCCCTGATGGTGCTCGGGTTCGGGTGTCTCCAGCTGACCCTGGACTGGGGAGAGCGCGAGGACTGGTTCGACTCACGCCTCATCACCGCGCTGGCCGTCGTCGCGGCGTGCGCCCTCGTGGGCTTCGTCACGCGCGAGCTCATGAGCCGCGAGCCGATCCTCGATCTCATGGTGTTCCACGACCGGAACTTTGCGATCGCGAGCGTCGTCATCGCGTGCGCCGTCTTCGGATTCTTCGCGAGCATGCTGCTCCTGGCCCTCTACACGCAGAAGCTCCTCGGCTACGACGCCTGGACCTCGGGACTCGTGCTGGCGCCCGGCGGGTTCGGCAACATGATCTCGCTCCTCATCGCTGGCCGGCTGGTCGCCCGGATGGACCAGCGGATGCTGCTCGCGACGGGTTGCTTCATCAACGGCGTCGCCCTCACGATGATGTCCCACATGACGCTCGGCATGGACTACTGGAGCCTCGCGTGGCCGCGCTTCGTCCAGGGGCTCGGCATGGGCTTCATTTTCGTGCCGCTCCAGACCCTCGCCCTCGCGACCGTCCGCATGGATCGGCTCGGCAACGCGACGGCCGCGTTCAACGTGGTGCGGAACATGGGCGGCAGCCTGGGCGTGGCGCTCGCCACGACGCTCCTCGCCCGGCGCAGCCAGTACCATCAGACGACCTTGATCGGCCACGTGAACGTCTGGAGCGCGGAGACGGCGGCCCGCCTCAAGGAGTGGACCGCCCACTTCGTCGCGCAGGGCGCCGATCCCTTCACCGCGCAGAGCCGGGCGCTCGCGATGCTCTACCGCGACACTGTGGGCCAGGCGCAGGTGCTCGCCTACGCGGACGAGTTCTGGCTCTTCTCGATGGTCTTCTTCGGGCTCCTCGTGATCATCCCGTTCATGCGCCGCGTGCGCGCCGAGCCCGCGCCGCCGCCCGGCGCCCCGCGCCCGGAGCGCGTGGAGGCGCTGCCCGCCCCGACCGACTGACGCCGCGTCCGCGAAATCATGTTCGCGCTCGCAACGTTCGCGCTCACACGGCCCGGAGCCGGCGGGCGCGTGCGGCAGGGGTCGCGGGAACCCGTTCCCGCCGCGTGGGAGCGGATCGAACGCGCCCGGCTGGAGCCCAGCCGCAGCGGGGCAGCGGACGCATGCCGCGTGGTCCCGCGACCCCTGCCGCACGCGCCCGCCGGCTCCGGCCCCGCGTGGCGCTAGGTACGGTAGAGGTACTCCTTCAGGTACTCGATCTCCTCGCCCCGGTCCTCGAGGGCGACCCGCATGAGGTCGCGGATCGAGAGCATCGAGAGCAGCCGCTCTCCGCTCACGACGGGCAGGTGACGGATGTTCGCCTGGTCCATCTTGGACATCGCCGACTGGTAGTCCTCGTCCGCGTCGGCGACGACCAGCCGGGAGGTCATGACGTCGGCGACAGGCGTCCTGGCCGGGTCGAGCCCGCGCTGCACGACCTGCCTGACGACATCCCGCTCCGAGAACACGCCGCAGAGGCGGTCGCCGTCGAGCACCGCCACGATGCCGACGTTGTTCTCGGCCATCATCCGGCAGGCCTCCGCGACCGTCGCGCGGCGCTGGAGCGTGAAGAGGAACCCGTGACGCATGATGTCCCGTAGCTTCTTCATCGCCGATACCTCCAGCGATCCGGGCCGGTTCCTGCTAGGGAAGAGTGGGGCGATGGTACCACCGATTGCGCTACAGTAGCGGCCGACGCCGGACGGCTTGTTCCCCGGCGTCACAACCGCTCGTTCGGGGGGGAATCGCGGTCATGCAAAATGGCGGTGAGCTCATCGTCGAGTATCTCGTGCGCGAGCAGGTCCCGTACGTGTTCGGCGTGTGCGGCCACGGCAACGTGGGCCTGCTCGACGCCCTCTACGATCGCACCGACGCCATCCGGACCATCTCGACCCGCCACGAGCAGACGGCGGGCCACATGGCGGACGCCTACTTCCGCGTCGCGCACCGGCCGGCGGCGACGCTGACCTCGTGCGGCCCGGGCTCCTGCAATATCCCGATCGCGCTCGCCTGCGCGTTCATGGACTCCTCGGCGTTCCTGGCCATCACGGCGAACGTGCCTACCTCGCAGTTCAACCGCGCCCCCTTCCAGGAGACGTACCGCCACTTCCAGGCCGACTTCCCGTCGGTGATCAAGCCGTACGTCAAGCGGAGCTGGCAGCCGACGCGCACCGACATGCTGCCGACCGCGCTCCGGCAGGCCTTCGCGACCATGCTCGGCGGGCGGCCGGGCCCGGTGAACCTCGACGTCCCCTTCAACCTCTTCAAGGAGGACGCGGACGTGGACCTGCCCGAGCCCGGGGAATGGCGGCGGGGGATCGACTCGCGGAGCGGGGGCGACCCGGACACGATCCGGAAGGCCTTCGAGCAGCTCCGGGCCGCCCGGCGCCCGCTGCTCTGGGTCGGCCACGGCGTGGCCCTGTCGGAGGCGGGGGCCGAGCTGACGGCGCTCGCGCACCGCCTGGCCATCCCGGTCATCTTCTCGCCGAACGGCTTCGGCGCGCTCGACATGACCGACCCGCTCGCCCTCGGCTTTGTCGGCCGCAACGGCGTCTTCCACGCCAACGAGGCCGCGCGCACGTGCGACGTCCTGCTGGCGGTCGGCGTGCGCTTCGACGACCGCTCGTCCTCGTCCTGGATCCCCGGCTACTCCTTCAACATCCCGCCCACCCGGCTCATCCACGTGGACATCGACTGTTGCGCCAGCTCCTCGCCTGCTGCGACGCCGGGGGTGTGCCGGAGGCCGGCGCGCGCCAGGCCTGGCTCGACGACATCGCGAAGTGGCGGCGGCAGTGGGAGGAGTTCATCCGGCCGGACGCCGGCAGCGACGCGAGCCCGCTCCACCCGCGGCGCGTCGTGGAGGCGCTCCGCCGGGTCCTGCCCGACGACGGTATCGTCGTGCCGGACTCGGGCGTCCACCACAACTGGGTCGTGCAGTTCTGGAAGGCGCGCCGCCCGGGGACCGTGCTCAACACGTGGGGGTTCTCGGCGATGGGCTTCGGCGTCGCCGGCGTGCTCGGGGCCAAGCTCGCCGCGCCTGACCGCCCGTGCGTCGCCGTCTGCGGCGACGGCGGCTTCATGATGCGCCCCGACGTGCTCTGCACCGCCGTCGAGTACGGCATTCCCGCCGTCTGGCTCGTCTGGAACAACTTCGCCTACGGCGCGATCCGCGACATCCAGACGGGGCTCCTCGCCAAGCGCGAGATCGCGACGAGCTTCGTGCGGGAGGCGACCGGCCAGCTCTACAACCCGGACTTCGTCGCGCTCGCCCGCGCCTGCGGCGTGGACGGGCTCCGCGTCGAGCGCGCGCAAGAGCTGGAGCCCGCCCTCCAACACGCGATCCGGGCAGAACAGCCCTTCGTGCTCGACGTCCACGTGGACCGCGACATCAAGCCGCCCGGCGTCGGCACCTGGGCGCTGCCGCCGCTGCCGCACGCCGAGCCGAGCTTCGGCGCCCGCCGGTTGCCCTGAGGAGGCACCCCATGACGACGGAACCAAGGACGAAGCCGGTGGCGAAGGTGATGCGGATGGAGGAGGCGTTCTGGGAGCTGCCGCCCGCCCACTTCCAGGCCTTCTCGAAGCTCCTCGTCCACCCGACGACCGCGGACACGAAGTACTTCGACTTCCGCATCTCGAGCTACCAGCCCCGCGGCTACGCCGAGGTCCACGTCCACGAGGTGGCCGAGAACCTCTATTACATCCTGCGAGGGAAGGGCGTCGTGGAGCTGGACGGCGTCCGACACCTCGTCGAGCCGCACATGGTGATCCACATCCCGCCCGGCGTGCGGCACGGCATCTTCAACACCGGCCTCGAGGATCTCGTGTTCCTCGTCGTCGCCTCGCCGCCTTACGACATGCCGCCGGTCCAGCAGACGGAGGACGCGACCCGGCCTGAGCGCTCCATGAGCCCCTTTCCCCGGCTCTTCGCCCCCGGGCGCATCGGCGCCCGCACGCTCAAGAACCGCATCCTCATGGCGCCGATGGAGAAGAACCTCGCCACGGCCGGCGGCGCCGTCACCCGGCGCTATCTCGACTACTGCGAGGCGCGGGCGGCCGGGGGCGCCGCCCTCCTCCTGCTCGAGTCCATGTACGTGGACCCGCTCGGCCGGAACCACGTCTACCAGCTCGGCCTGCACGACGACGCGCTCGTTCCTGGCTACCGGCGGCTCGTGGAGGCCTGCCACGGTCACGGCGCGCTGGTGGGGGCGGAGCTGCAGTTCGCCGGACGGGAGACCTCCTCGCGCGTCACCGGGCGCCAGCCCGTCGCGCCCTCGCCCGTCGCCTGCACCGTGCTCGCCGGCGGCGAGACGCCGCGGGCGCTCACGGGGCCGGAGATCCGCGCGATCGTGGCGCGGTTCGCGGAGGCGGCGCGCCGCGCGGTCGCCGCCGGCTTCGATGTCCTCGAGCTCCACGGCGCCCACACGAACCGCCGGGACGACGAGTGGGGCGGCGACTTCGATCGGCGCCTGCGCTTCCCGCTCGAAGTGATCGCTGCCGTGCGCGCCGCCGTCGGGCCCAGCGTGCCGCTCCTCTACCGGCTGAGCGCGGACGAGCACGTCGAGGGCGGGCTCCGGGTCGAGGACCTCTGTCGCATCGTGCCCCACCTCGAGCGGGCGGGCGTGGACGCCCTCGACGTCTCCGCCGGGATCTACGAGTCCGCCGTCTGGATCGTCCAGCCGATGGAGATGGTGCCGGGGTGCCTGGCGCCGCTCGCGCGCCAGATCCGGCGCCACGTCGGGATCCCGGTGAGCGTGGCCGGGCGCATCACCGACGCCGCGGTAGCCGAGCGCATCCTGGCGGAGGGCGACGCCGACTTCGTCACGCTCGGGCGCGCGCTCCACGCCGACCCCGAGTGGCCGAAGAAGAGTCGCGAGGGCCGGCTCGACGAGGTGTGCGCGTGCGTGGCGTGCCTCACCTGCAGCGACCTCCTCGGCCAGAACCAGCCCGTGCTCTGCCTGGCGAACACGCACACGAGTCGCGAGCGCGAGTGGGCGATCCGGCCGGCGGCCCGGCGGCAGCGCGTGCTGATCGTCGGCGCCGGGCCGGCCGGCCTCGAGTGCGCGCGGGTGGCGG
>JACPCG010000057.1 GCA_016179925.1 Candidatus Rokuibacteriota bacterium
ACCACGTCCTGGCGCCGCTCGCGGAGCGGCGGGAGCCGGAGGACGAGCCCCTTCAGGCGGAAGTAGAGGTCCTCGCGGAACCAGCCCTCCGCGACGCCGCGCTCGAGGTCCCGGTTGCTGGCGGCGACGACCCGAACGTCCACCGCGCTCGGGCGCGTGGCGCCGACCCGGTAGAAGCTCTTCTCCTGGAGCACGCGAAGCAGCTTGCTCTGGTGTGGGGCCCGCAGCTCGCCGATCTCGTCCAGGAAGATCGTTCCCCGATCGGCCTGCTCGAAGTAGCCCTTGCGATCCCCGACGGCGCCCGTGAAGCTACCCTTCACGTGCCCGAACAGCTCGCTCTCGAACAGCTCGGGCGGGATGGCGGCCATGTTGACGGGGATGAACGGCCCGCCGCCCCGCGAGCTCAACCGGTGGGCCGCCCGCGCGAACAGCTCCTTGCCCGTCCCCGGCTCGCCGAGGATGAGGATCGGCAGAGACGAGCGCGCTGCCTTCTCGAGATCGCGAAACAGCCCCAGCACCGCGGGATCGCGGGTGATGATGCCGAGCTCCGCACACCGTCGCCGCAGCCGCTCCTGCTCGGCGTCGCCGAGCGGCACCTGTCGGGCGTCGGCGGCCCGCAGCTCACGCTCCAGGTCGCGCAGCCGGCTTCGCGTCCGCTCCTCCTGCGCCTGCGCCCCCGCGAGCTGCCGCCGCAGCGCCTCCGCCGCCTGGAGCAGCTCGCGCTCGGCGCCGGTCGAGCGCGCCACCCCGGCGCGCGCGGCCTCGAGGTCTTCTTCCAGCGCCTCCACCGTGGACTCCTGGCGCACGAGCGCCTCGCGAATCCCTCGCATCTCGCCCTCGAGATGACGGAGGCGATAGGCGGCGCCGACCTGGTCCCACAGGAGCGAGCCGGCGCAGGCCATGACCGCTGCCGCGAGCGGCAGGACCACCGGCAGCAGGACGCCGGTCAGCGGCGGCGACAGCAGGAGCGCGACGGCATAGCCCGACGTGAGGACGGCGACGCCGGCCAGCGCCTTCCACCAGGAGAGCGCCAGGCACAGCCACGCCGTCAGTCCAGCGGCGACGAGCGTGCCCGCCAGCATCCAGCCGAGCGGCGCTTCTCTCAACCACGACCCCGCCAGCACGGCGTTGAGCAGCTGGGCCTGGATCGCGATGTCGGACATGGGGCCGACCGGCGTGCGATGCTGGCCGCGCGCGGGCTCGGCGAGCACGAGCACGATCTTGTCGTCCACCAGCTCCTGGAGCGTCGCGGCTTGCCGCTCCTCGATCGCCGTCCAGACGTCGAGGAACGGCACGACCTTGAGCCGCTCCGGTGCCGCGTAGCCGAGGAGCGCCCGGCCGCGCCCGTCGACAGCGATCCGGCCCGAACGGGGGATCGTCACTCCGCGGCGATTGATCACGATCTGGTCCGCTGGCGTGTTCGCCGACACCGTCGCCAGGACCAGGCCGAACGCCGGGACCAGGTTGTCGCCGAGCTGGACGAAGAGCGGCACCCTGCGCACGACGCCGTCGGGATCGGGGGGAGCGAGCATGTGGCCGACGCCCTTTCCTTGCTGGGCCAGGCCAGGCAAGGGCGCGGCCAGCGAGTGCGCCGCCGGCCACGTCGCGGCGTCGGTGAGCGGCAGCCAGGACCGGTGGCCTGCCGGGATCCCGTCCAGCTCGCTGGCGCCCTTCGGCTCGAGCGCGATCGGATAGACGACGTTGCTTGCCAGCGCGGTCGCCTGGCTCAGCAGCGCGTCGCTCGACGCGCCCCCGCGACCGGGCGCGCTCGGCTGGCCGAGCGGGGCGTCGACGCCGATGGCCGCGGCGCCGGCGCGGGAGAGGCTCGTGATGAGCCGGGCGAGGACCGCCCGGTCCCAGGAGCCCGCGCCGAAGCGCGCTTCGCTCGCGGGATCGCGCGTGACGAGGACCAGCTTGGGGCTGACCGGCTCCGCCGCGCGCGCGCGCATCCGGCGGTCGTACACGGACCACTCGAGCGCTGTGACGCCCGCGCCCCCGAAGAGAAGGAGGGCCGTCGCCGCCAGGCTCGCGGCGAGGCCGATCACCGCGATCGGCAGTGCGCGGCGGCGAATCGCGGGGCTCTCCTAACGGACGGGCGAGCGCAGACCCTCGGCGGCCGCGCGGTTGAAGTAGCCGAGGATCCGCGCGTCACGCGCGGGCAGCCGCCCCTCGAGGCCCTGCTCGTAGAGCGTCTCGAGGAGCCGCTGCGCCGGCTCGCTCAGTGCCCCGGCCTCACGGATCAGTACCGGCACCGCCTCGCTCACGCGCCCTCGCCGGAGGAGCGCGCCGCCGACCGTGTCGTCGCCGTCGGGGGAAAGGTCGGGGAAGTCCCTCCAGAGCGCCGTCCGGTAGTCCCGGAACGCCCGCTCGACGGCCTCGCGATCGGCCGACTCGCGCCGGCCCCGCCCCAGCGCCACCTGGCGCAGCTGCGCCAGCGCCTCCTCGGCCTGCGTCACCCCCTCCTCGGCGGCCCGGAACCACCAGAGGATCGCCATCACCAGATTGCGCTCGACGCCCAGGCCGCCGGCGTAGGCCGCGCCTGCGAAGTACTGCGCCCGCGCGTGCCCCGCCTGTGCGGCGGCGAGGAGCTCCGGCACGGCCTCGACCTCGCGATGGGCGAGCTTCAGCATGAGCGCGAGGTTGTAGCGCGCGTCCTCGTGCTGCGGATCGCCCGCGAGGACGCGGCGATAGGCCTCGATCGCCCCGTCGAGATCGCCCTGCGCATAGCGCACGACGCCCAGGCTGTAGTGGGCCTGGAGCAGGTCGGGTTGCGCTGTCAGGATCTGGTCGAGCTCGATGCGCGCCGCGGCCCAGTCCTGCTTCGCCACGAGCGCCGTGGCCAGGATGAGCCGAGCCGGAACGGCGTCGGGCTGCCGGCGGAGGGTCGCGCGCAGCTCTTCGACCGCGGCGTCGAGATCGCCCATACCGTAGAGGGCGAGCCCGAGGCTCGCGCGGGCCTGGATCAGATCGGGCTCCCGCCGCAGCGCCTCACGGAGCACCGTCGCGGCCGCCCCCATCTCCCCCCGCGCGATCAGCACCCGGCCCTGATCGAGATACGCCTGCGCGCGGGCCTGGGGCGCCGGCTCTCTCGCCTCTGCCGCCGGTGGGGCCGGGGGAGCGAGGGGGGCGCACCCGGCCTGGGCGATGCCGAAAAGGACGAGCATGTACACGACTCTCGGCGTCAGATCAGGGCCTCCCCCCCGACAGTACCATCGGCACCGCTGATGTTCACCCATCGACGACGGCCGCTGGGAGGTATCCTTTGGCCCGCTCAAACTCGGCAGGATGGACGAGCGCCGCCTTATCTCCTCGACCGCTCAGTCCTCAGGACGACGCGGCTTCACCTCGCTTCCTCGAGACAACATCGTCCAAGTCCGGTTCTTCGAAGTACCATCGGGTAACCCCCGCCGAAGCGGGAATGTTCGGACCAATGCAGTCTCTTCCCATCCTCAATAAGGTTCAACGAATAAGGTTCTATCCGCCGGCGACGGGCCGCGCACGAATCGATTTTCGATGACACCCGCAATGCCCCGTGCTATAAGTCGGCGCCCATGAGGCGCAGTACCGAGCGCTTTCTGACCACGCACACCGGCAGTCTGCCTCGTCCGGACGACCTGATCCGCACGATGTTCGCGAAAGAGGAAGGCGTGCCGGTCGACGCGGTGGCCCTCGCGGCGCACATCCGGTCGGCGGTGGGAGAGGTCGTCCGCAAGCAGGTCACGGCCGGCGTCGACGTCGTCAACGACGGCGAGTTCAGCAAGCCGAGCTACGCCACCTATATCAAGGACCGCCTGCACGGGTTCGGGGGCACGAGCCAGCCGCTCCAGTACCAGGACCTGGTGGACTTCCCCGGGATGGCCCGGCGCGTGTTCGGCGATCCCGGCCGCGCGCGGCGCAAGACGCCCGCCTGCACCGGCCCGATCACCGTGCGCGACGCCCGGGCGGCACAGGCCGACGTGGAGAATTTGAAATTGGCGCTCGGCCAGGTCAAGGCCGAGGACACGTTCATGTCCGCGGCCTCACCAGGCGTCATCTCCCTCTTCTTCCGCAACGATCACTACGCGAGCCGCGAGACGTACCTCTACGCCATCGCGGAGGCGATGAAGCTCGAGTACGAGACCGTGGCCAAGGCCGGCTTCGTCCTCCAGGTCGACTGCCCGGACCTGGCCATGGGCCGGCACATCCAGTATGCGGGCTTGAGCCTCGACGAGTTCCGCGCGATGGCGCGCCTCCACATCGAGGCCCTCGACCACGCGCTGGCGAACATCCCGCCCGATCGGGTGCGCATGCACCTCTGCTGGGGCAACTACGAGGGGCCGCACCATTACGACGTGCCCCTGGCCGACATCATCGACCTCGTCCTGGCGGCCCGGCCCAGCGGCGTGTCCTTCGAGGCCGCCAACCCGCGCCACGCCCACGAGTGGAAGGTGTTCGAGCGCGTCAAGCTGCCGGAAGGCAAAGTGCTCATCCCCGGAGTCCTCGACTCGACCACCAACTTCGTCGAGCACCCGGAGTTGGTCGCCGAGCGCATCAGCCGTTACGCGCGGCTCGTCGGCCGCGAGAACGTCATCGCCGGAACGGACTGCGGTTTCGGGACCTGGGTCGGTCAGGCCGCCGTCGACCCCGATATCGTCTGGGCCAAGCTCCACAGCATGGCCGCAGGCGCTCGCCTGGCCTCGCGCGAGTTCTGGTAGCCGAGTTCCCGCGGCCCGTCCAGCGTCGCGGGCCACGACCCGGAGGCCGCCGACCGGTTCAAGCCGGTTGAGCCCGGCATCATCAGGATTCCCCGCCACGAGCGTCCGCAAGCTGTCGCCGACCCGATGTCGCGAGCCGAGACGGGCTGTGCAAACCGGGTGCTCTTCACCCTGGCCATTATGGAGTACACTGCGGCGCCAGCGAGGTGACCCATGTACGAGGTCTATGCGCTCAAGTACGGGGAGCGGGACACGACGGCCTGCCAGTTCTTCTACCGGGAGGCCTCCCACGCGCCGATCACGCTCCACTATTTCGTCTGGCTGATCCTCGGCGGCCCCCACCCGGTCCTCGTGGACACCGGTTTCCTCGACGACGACGCGCGGGCGCGCGGGATCCGGAACTACGTGAGCCCGGCGGCGATGGTCGAGCGCGCGGGCGTGAAGCCCGGCGACGTGCCCCTGGCGCTCATCACCCACCTCCACTACGACCACTGGGCCGGGCACAGCCTGTTCCCCGGCGCGGAGTACTGGATCCAGCAGGAAGAAGTGGCGTTTTGGACGGGGCCCGTCGGCCGCTATCCCGCCTTTCGTCAGTCGGCGAACGTGGGGGCGCTGGCGAATCTCGTGACGCTGAACTACGCCAACCGCGTCCGGATCATCGACGGCGACCGCGAGGTGCTCCCCGGGATCAAGGTGCACCGCGTCGGCGGCCACACCGCGGGGCTGCAGATCGTCACCGTCCAAACCGAGCGTGGCCCGGTCGTCCTCACCTCCGATGCCTCGCACTTCTACCGCAACGTGGAGACGCGCCAGCCCGTCCAGATCATCACGAGCCTGCCCGAGATGCTCCAGGCCTTCGAGACCATCCACGCCCTCGCCGGCGCCGAGCGGCTGATCGTCGCGGGCCACGACCCGGAGGTCGCCGACCGGTTCAAGCCGGTCGAGCCGGGCATCATCAAGATCGCCTGAAGAAAGATCGCCTGAAGACCGCCTCACGCGGGCGGCGTCGCGGGCAACTTCGCACTTGACAGGACCCGGACCGACCAGTACGGTGCGCGCCACGGGCTGGGTCGTTTATCTTACGAAAATCCTCCGAATGCCTTGATTTCAGGGGGGACCGCCACGATGATTCCGGCCGCCTTCGAGTATCACGCCCCGGGTTCGATCGGCGAGGCGACGGCGCTGCTCGTGAAGTTCGGTGACGAGGCCAAGGTCCTTTCCGGGGGCCAGAGCCTCATTCCGCTCATGAAGCTCCGCCTCGCCGGCCCACGCCACCTCGTCGACATCAACGGGATCCCCGACCTCGCCTACATTCGCGAGGCCGACGGATTCTTGCGGATCGGCGCCCTCACGCGGGAGTCGGAGCTGGAGGAGTCCGACCTCGTCCGGACCCGCTACCCGCTCCTTCACGACACCTGCCAGGTCATCGCGGACCCCCTGGTGCGGAACCTGGCCACGATCGGCGGCAACCTGGCCCACGGCGACCCCGCCAACGACCATCCCGCCACCATGCTGGCGCTCGGCGCCGAGGTCGTCGCCATCGGCCGCAAGGGCGAGCGCCGGATCCCGATCGCGTCGTTCTTCACCGGGCCGTTCGCGACGGCGCTCGGGCCCGACGAGATCCTCGTGGAGGTTCGTGTCCCGATCCCGCCGCCCCGCAGCGGCGGCGCCTATCTCAAGCTCGAGCGGAAGGTCGGCGACTTCGCCACGGCCGCGGTCGCGGTGCAGCTCGCGCTCGGCGCCAACGGCGCCTGCGAGCAGGTGGGGATCGGCCTCACCAACGTCGGCCTGACGCCCATCAAGGCCGGTCAAGCGGAGGCCGCGTTGAAGGGCAAGCGGCCGGACGACAAAGCGATCCAGCGCGCGGCCCAACTGGCCGCTGATGCGTCCCAGCCCTCCGAAGATCTGAGAGGGCCGGTCGAGTACAAGAAGGATCTGGTGCGGGTGCTGACGGCCCGCGCGCTCAAGCGAGCCCTCGAGCGCGCCGGAGGGAGGTGAGGACGATGCAGATCACGCTCTCGATCAACGGCGAGAAGCACGAGGCCGACGTCGAGCCTCGCTTCCTGCTCGTCCACCTGATCCGCGATATCTTGAGATTGACCGGCACCCACATCGGGTGCGACACGACCCACTGCGGCGCCTGCACCGTCCTCCTGGACGGCCGGCCGGTGAAGTCGTGCACGATGTTCGCCGTCCAGGCCCGCGGCAAGGAGATCATGACCGTCGAGGGGCTGGAGCAGAACGGCAAGCTCCATCCGCTCCAGGAAGGCTTCATGGCCGAGCACGGCCTGCAGTGCGGCTACTGCACGCCCGGGATGCTGATGACCAGCCACGCGTTCCTCAAAACGCACCCGACGCCGACCGAGGAGGACATCCGACGGGCCATCTCCGGCAACCTCTGCCGGTGCACGGGCTACGTGAACATCGTCAAGGCCATCCAGTACGCAGCGGCGAAACTCCGAGGGTAGTGCGAAATGATCGAAGGAGGCGCGTGATGGCGCTCAGAACCTCGCCCGAAGTCGGAGGGATGGGGCATTCGATCAAGCGGAAAGAGGATCCGCGCTTCATCCGCGGCAAGGGCACCTACGTCGACGACGTCCAGCTTCCGGGGATGCTCTATCTCGACATCGCGCGGAGCCCTCACGCCCACGCGAAGATCAAGAAGATCGACACCGCGAAGGCGCTGGCCGTCCCGGGCGTGCTCGCCGTCATCACCGGCCAGGACCTCGCCAAGTACAACCTCCACTGGATGCCGACCCTCATGTCGGACACCCAGATGGTGCTGCCGGT
>JACPCG010000058.1 GCA_016179925.1 Candidatus Rokuibacteriota bacterium
TGACGGCATCCGAGCCCTTCTTGAGGTACTCGAGCGGGAGGCCGGAGATGAACGCGACCCAGTCCTTCGGGAAGACATCGGTGATAAAGATCAGGTCGCCGACACCCCACGTGACGACCTGCCGTCCCACCCGGAGATCGAGCGCGGGGAACTTGACGTCGACGTAGCTTTCCCGCAGATCTGCGTCCACATCGCCCCCGACGGCGTCGTAGATCAGCTCGGGCTTGGCGAGAAACGCCCAGCGGTCCCCGCGGGGGGACAGCTCGAGGCGCGCCCGCCCCTCGCCGAGAACGAAGTCCTCGGCGCACGCGAGCCGCTGGGTTCGAGGGCAGGCATCGGGCCGGATCAGCCGGTAGGCCGACGCGGCCTGGAGAAAGCCGTGGATGGGCAGCGGCTCCTCCTCCGCGGCGACCCTCGCGACGGCGAGGAGCCACGCGAGAAGCAAGACGCTGCGCTTCAGCGGACGAGCTCGGCGGGCGGTGCCCTCAGGGCGCGCTCGCTGAAGAGGTCGGGGGCGAGCTTGAGGTTATAGCGCACGTCGGCGAGCACGGCCTCGGTCGAGTGCCCCGTCTGGACGTTCTTCATGAGCCGCTTCGTGACCGTCCAGAATCCCTGGATCTCCTTCACCTCCTCGGCCGTGAACATGCGCGCCAGCTCGCCGCGGCGGTCGTAGTACTCCTCCTTGAGCGGGAGCCTCGTGGCCTTGTCGATCCAGGAGAGCTTCCGGCCGAAGTCCACGCTCCCGGGGTCCTTCGGGACGCTCTCCACGACGTACGCGTCCCGCGCTCCCGCCTTCTCCTCCCTGATCAGTTTGTGGGTGTCCTCCTCCGGCTCCCGGCCGGAGACGTCCTCGTAACTGAAATCCGAGCCCGCGAAGCTCGACCGCTTGTCGCTGGCGGCGATTCGCCGCACCAGCTTGAGGGCGGGGATGTAGAGCCAGCGGTCGTCGTCCTTGCCCGGGTACTTCCAGACGAGGAACGTCATGTCCCGGACGTCCGGCGGCCGGTGGAAGTACATGAAGTAGCGCTGCTCGCCCCCGTCCTGGAGGTCCCGCCGCGTCATGGTCAACTCGCGGAGCCGCTCCTTGCCGTCGCGGGAGACCAGGCGCATCGTGACCCGCGCCCGCATGTCCTCCCCGGGATAGAACATGGCCAGGTGGGCCCGTGCCATGATCTCGTCCGCCGACGGCTGGGCGGCCGCCGGCCCGGCGAGCCCGGCGACCGGCAGCAGAGCGAGGATGCCAGCCGCCATCGCCCTGGTCAGAGCCATCATTTCGGTCCTCCCCTGAACAGCCACCCCTGCAGCAACACGATCAGTGCTGGCAGATAGATCATTGTCATGAGAGCGCTCAGCAGCATCATGCTCACGATGAATGCGCCGACGGTGATATAGGGCGTCAGTGGCGCGAACATCATCACCGCGAAGGACGCGGCGAAGAGCGCCGCGTTCCGCATGATTCCCTTGCCGGGCCGGGCCGCGGTCCACAGTAATGACTCGGTGATGAGGTCGGCGTCCGAGCGCTGAGCGCCGAGCGCCGAACTCTCGCCCAGCCTTTGCTTGAACCTGCTGATGAAATGAATCGAAAAATCGACCGCCATGCCCAAAGAAAGACACGACAGCACCGAGATGGGCATGTCGAACCTCTTGCCGCTGAATCCCACCACGCCGTAAATGAGGAGGATCGTGAACAGGAGCGGGACATAGCTGACGACAGCCCACTTGAAGGAACGGAAGTTGACGATGAGGATGACGAAGACCACGATGAGGGCCATCAGAAACCCTTGGACCATGTCCCACAGAACCTCGCGATTCCAGACGAGATTGAAGTAGGCGATCCCCGCCGGCTTGAGCTCCAGAGGGATCGGATGCGCCTTCTTGTAGTCATCCACCGCCCTGATGACGTCCTCCATCGCCCGCGCATCCCACGTCTTGAGCTGGATCCAGATGTTGGCTCTGCTGAACGGATAGTCAACCACGTTGTTCAGGTCTGAGAGCTTCGCCGACATGCTGAAGAGAAAGAGGTACTGGCCAACGGCCTCCTTTGTCTCGGGGATGACATCGAACGCGGGGTCGTCGTCGTGGAGGACGCGATTGATCCTCTTCACATAGTCTGCGACGGAGAAGGTCTTTCCCACGACGGGCAGCGTTTCCAGGTGCCGCTGGAGGCTCACGATGTACCGCAATGTTTCGGGATTCTTGATGAAGTCTTCCTCTTTCGAGACCGCCACGGTATAGCCGATGGACGTGCCCCCGAGCGCCTTGTTGATCTCCGTGTCCGCCACCCGTATGTCGCTTCCGCTCTTGAACCACTCCACCATGTTGTTGTTCAACGATGCGTGTCACCCCGACGATCGCCACCACACCCAGGATGAGCCCCACGAGGACGGTCGTTCCGGGTCGATACGCACCGACTCCGGCAAGCCCTTTCAGGAACTGCGATGACTTGCTCAGCGAGACATCTTCTCCCTGTGCCGCCTTCTCGATATTCTTCTCGTTCACAAAGGTGAACATGGCGGGGATGAAGCTGAAGCTCAGGATCCTCAGAGCCACCGTGCCGAATGCCACCAGGCCTCCGAAGACCCTGACCGGAACGATGCTCATGAAGAGGAGCACCGCAAATCCTGCGGCCGTTGCCAGGGCGGTGTATCGGACAGGGCGGCCCACCGCATGCATGGTCTCGATGATCGCCGCCCTCTTATCCTTGTTCTCCCTGTAGCGGAAGTAGAACTCGTTGAAGATGTGAATGCTGTCGGTCGCGATGGCCATCAAGAAGACAGGAGCCATCGAGCTCATGATGTGAATCGGAAATCCGAGCGCGATGAGCAGACCCATGCTCCAGATCATGCTGATCATGGCATCCATCATCAGCGTGATGGAGAGGAAGACATCCCTGAACATGAGATACCTGACGACGAGCATGACCATCCCTGCGATCGGCGCAAAGATCGCCATGAGCTTGAACATCTCGGCGCCGAACGTGTCCCTCGCGACAGGATCGCCCGCGATGTAGTATTTCTCGTCCCCCTTCTCCTTTTTCACGATCTCCCGGATCCTGTCGGCCACTTCCTTGCCGTTGGCCCCCTTTTCAAGAGGAACGTAGATGGCTGTCGTCTTCCCATCCTTCGAGATGATGCGATCGATGAAGAGGGGGTTCTCGAAAAGCATCTTGCGAAGGTTCCGAAGGTCGCTATCCGTCTTCGGGACCTCTGCCATGAGTGGTGCCACCTTCAGCGTCCCCGACTCGGACGTGACATTGGTGATGGTGGGGAAGCTGGTGACGTCCCTGGCCGCCACCCCCTTGATCCTGAGGAGCTGATCCGTAATTCTGCCGATCCTTCCGAGAGTCTCGGGGTTCAGGACCCCGTTTTCTCTCGCGATCCCGAGGACGATCATGTCCTCGTACAGTGCGAACGTCTTGTCCACCTCGTCGTTCCAGACCCTGACATCGGATGTTGCCGGCAGCATGTTCTTCGGATTCGTATCTGTCCTCATCTTCGGGAACTGCGTCATGAACGCGAGGGTGAAGAGTATCGTCAGCGATACGACGAGCTTCGGATGTCTGACGGAAAATTCGACGAGCGAAAACTTGAGCAGGTTCACAGGGCGCCGATGATCCGGTCGTGGTCGGTGGTCAGGGCCGCGATCAGGCCGGCGTGGTCCACCGTCAGGGTGCGCGCGCCCGCCCTCAGCCCGCGCAAGCGGAGATCCTCGCCGAGCACCAGGCAGCGGGCGCCGCGGTCGAGGAGGCGGTCGAGCACGGCCCGCGCCGCTCCTGACGCGCGATCGCTTCCGAGAAGGGCGGCATCCTGGAGGCAGCAGAGCGTGAGCGCATGCCCCGCGCCGGCGAGGGCGTCGGCCAGCTTCAGCGCCTGCCGGCCGGCAGGCGTTTCGGGGGAGCTGCTGAGCGCGATGAGCATCGACGCCATCGCCGTCAGAAGAGGAGCGCCCGGTCGCAGGTGGCCAGGGCGTGGGCGATCTCGTCCGTCGAGGCCGGCCGGGCGCCGGGAATCAGATCGTCCGCCACCAGCCCGCGGGCATCGAGGGCCTGGGCGTCCACCAGGACGCAGGCGCGCCCCTGGCCGTCATCGAGCACCTTGCTCAGGGCGGCGGAGAGCGAGAGCCACTCGCCGGCGGGCGGCGACTGTCCCCGCAGGGCCGTATAGACGCTCTGCCCCATGAAGGCGAGCACGACCTGCCAGCCTTTGCCGAGGGCTCCGCCGGTGTGGCGGATCGCTTCGGCGGGCTCGATGCCCCCGTAGGGGCTGCGATCGAGGACGAGACAGAGGAGGCTCGGCACCCCCGCCCTCCTAGCGGCCGAAGGTGAGCACGACCTGGCTCTCCTCGAGGAGCGCCATGAGCCGCGACATGCTTCCGACGCGCGCGCCCGTCAGGAGATCCTCGTCGGCGATTCCCCTGAATCGCAGGCACGAGCCTCAGAGGTGGACTTCGCCGCCGCGGGTGAGAAACGCTTCGGCCGCCGCCCCGACGTCGAACACGCCCGCCGGCGCCTGTCCTTTGACGAAGCCGTAGGCGCCGTCGGCGGTGGCGAAGATCGCGGGCCGATGGCCGGCGTCCAGCACCGCGGAGGCCAGCTTGAGGACGGTCGCGGCAGTGTCCCCCGAGTAGGGACTGGCGCTGAGGACGAAGGTCAATCGTTTCTCCATCGCCTCATCTCCTGGCGCCGCCGCGCCGCGCTCGGTCGACGGCGGCGACGAGCCGCCGCCCCTCGGAGAGCTGCTCGAACAGCACGTCGCGCATGATGTCGAAGGCCTGCAGGATCTTCGGGTTCGCGATGCGGTAGTAGATCGTCACCCCCTGGCGGCGCGTCGCGACCACGCGTCGCTGCCGGAGGATGGCCAGATGCTGCGAGAGATTCGGCATGCTCGTCCCCGTGCGCCGCGCCAGCTCGGCCACCGGAATCTCCTGATCGCGCAGGGCGTTGAGGATCTTCAGCCGGGTGGGGTTCGCCAGCGTCTGGCAGACGCTTGCGTGGAGCGCGTAGACCTGATCGTCGATAGCTTGCATGGCTTGCTATTTCATTAATTTCGAAAATACTGTCCATGTCAATGGGCCGATTGAACTAGCGCGAAGCGCGGCATCACCCCCTCGGCGAAGAGCTCGAGGCCGCGCAGTACCTCGCCGACCGGCGTCAGCCCCTGGTTGATCCCCGCACAGGTGGAAGTACGGTAGTCTACGGGCACATGATCGCCATCCGCCGGGCGGAGGAGCGCGGGCACGGCGACCACGGCTGGCTCGACACGCGCCACACGTTCTCCTTTGCGGACTACTACGACCCGCGCTACCTGGGCTTCCGCGGCCTGCGCGTGATCAACGAGGACCGCGTCCAGCCCGGCCGGGGCTTCCCCACGCACGGCCACCGCGACATGGAGATCGTCTCCTCACCGCGACATGGAGATCGTCTCCTACGTGCTCGCCGGCGCGCTCGAGCACAAGGACAGCATGGGGACCGGCTCGGTCATCCGCCCCGGCGACGTGCAGCGGATGAGCGCGGGCACGGGCGTGCTGCACAGCGAGTCCAACCACTCGCGCGACGAGATCGTGCACTTCCTGCAGATCTGGATCGTGCCCGAGCGGCGGGGCCTGCCGCCGAGCTACGAGCAGAAACACGTCCCGGAGGCGGAGAAGCGGGGCCGCTTCCGCCTCGTCGCGTCCCGCGACGGCGCCGACGGCTCGGTGACGATCCACCAGGACGCGCGCATCTACGCGGCGGTCCTCGACCGGGGCCAGGCGCTCGTCCATCCCCTCGGCGCCGGCCGCCACGCGTGGGTCCAGGTCGCCCGCGGCGCCGTGACGCTGAACGGCGCGGCGCTCGAGCAGGGCGACGGGGCGGCGGTGAGCGGTGAGCCGGCGCTCGCGATCGCCGGGCGAACGGCGTCCGCCGAGATCCTCCTCTTCGACCTGGCCTGAGGGGGGGGAGCGCCTACTCGGCGTCGTGCCTGAGTTGGCGCAGCCGCTCGAGCTCGGGCCGGACGTACTTCTCGCGGCAGTCGGGGCAGATGCCGTGGGTGAACTGGGCGGCCGAGTGCCCCTCGATGTACGCTTCGACTTGCTGCCAGTAGTTGCGGTCGTCGCGGACCTTCTTGCAGTAGGAGCAGATCGGCAGGAGCCCGTGGAGCTGTTTCACGCGCGCGAGGGCGTCCTCGACCTCCCGCACGCGGTCGGCCAGGCTCGCCTGGAGCTCGAGCATCCGGACGCCGACGTGGACGCGGGCGCGCAGCTCCTCGCGGTTGAAGGGCTTGGCGATGTAATCGTCGGCGCCCGCCTCGAGGCCCGTGACGATGTCCCGGGTGCGCGCCTTGGCCGTCACGAAGATGAGGTATGGCTTCGTCGGCTTGGGGAGGGCGCGAACCTTCTTGCAGAGCTCCAGGCCGTCCATGCCCGGCATCGTCCAGTCGAGGATCGCGAGCGCCGGCGCGTCTTCCCGCTGGAGGACTCCCCAGGCCTCTTCGCCGCCCGCCGCGGAGACGACCTCGTACCCCCAGCTCGTGAGCGACGTTTCGAGGAGACGGCGGACGACGGGCTCGTCGTCGACGACCAGGACTCTCACGGCGTGGCCTCGGAATCGAACCGGCGCTGCCAGGTGGGATCGCGGAAGACGGCGAGGACCCGCTCGAGCTCACCCTCGACCCGCGCGACGAGGTCCGCGGCGCCGTCGACGCGCTTCGCGACGGCGCGCTCCTCCAGCTCGGCGGACGCCGCGTGGAGGCTCGCGGCGCCCAGGAGCCCCGCCGAGCCCTTCAGGCTGTGCGCCACCCGCTCGACCGTCGTGGCGTCGCGCGCGGCAGCCGCACGCCTGAGCTCGGCCAGCCGGCCCGGGGCCTCCTCCACGAAGATCGCGACCAGCTCCCGGAGCAGCTGCCGGTCCCCTCCGACCCAGTGCAGGGCCCTGGCGAGATCCACGGACGCCCCCTCCATCACACGTCCATGAGGTCTTCGCCGACCAGGACGGGGCCGCCGTACCCCTTCTCGGCGGCGGCCTTGACCTCCGCGGGATCCGAGCCGGGCATCAGGTGGGTGATCGCGAGCTTCTTCGCGCGCGCCTCGCGGGCGACGCGGCCGATCTGGTCGGGCTGCGTGTGGTAGGAGGCGAGGTCCCGGATCTTCTCCTCGATCGTCGGCCACCCGCACCCGGGGTACCACGAGGTCTTCGCCATCTCGCAGCATTCGTGGATCAGGCAGTCGGCGTGGTGGCTCCACCGCATGAGGTTCTCCGAGGGGCGCGTGTCGCCCGAGACGACGACCCGGCGCCCGCCGCCGTCGAAGTGGAAGCCGAAGGCCGGCTTCACCGGATCGTGCTCGACGAGGAACGCGCTCACCGTGACGCCGCCGGCCTCGAAGATCTTCCCCTCCTCGATCTCCGTGACGCGAACCTCGGGCGGCGGCCGCTCGTGCATGTGGGCGCGGCGCACCTCGATGTCCCACGCGAGGTAGTCGAGCAGCTTCTCCACCTGCCGCCGCGTGCCGGCCGGGCCCCAGATCTCGAGCGGGGCGTTCTGGCCGACGATCCAGCGCGTGATCACGAGATGGCCGAGGTCGATCGTGTGGTCGGAGTGGTGGTGGGTGACGAGGACGCGCGGCCAGTCGTAGGGCCGGAGCCCGGCCTGCACGAGCTGGGCGCCGACACCCGAGCCCGCGTCCACCAGAAAATGCTCGGCCCCGAGCGACACGAGCGTCGCGGGGCCTCGCCGCTTCGGGTTGGGCGGCGGCGAGCCGGTGCCGAGGAGGACAGCGCGGAGCATGAGGATCCTCCTCTCAGGAATTGCGAGATACTAGCACGAGCCTACGGAGGGAGCCTCATGATACGAGCGGGCTAGAACAGGCCCGTGACGTTGCCGTCGGCGTCGATGTCGATGGACTCGGCGCCCGGCGTCTTCGGAAGCCCCGGCAGCGTGAGGATATCCCCGGCGTAGGCGACGACGAAGCCGGCGCCCGCGGAGAGCTCCACGTCGCGGACCGTGACCGTGAAGCCGCGCGGCCGGCCGCGCTTCTTCGGGTCGTCCGAGAGCGAGTTCTGGGTCTTCGCCATGCAGACCGGCAGCCGGCCGTAGCCGAGCTCCTCCCACCGCGCGAGCTTGGCCGCTGCGCCGGGCGCCACGGTGACGCCGTCGGCGCCGTACATCGCCGTCGCGATCGTCTCGATCTTCTTCACGAGCGGCAAGTCGTCCGGGTACAGGTAGCGGAAGGCAGCGCGGTCAGCCCGCGCGGCCGCGTCGAGGACGGCGCGCGCGAGGTCCGTCGTGCCGGCGCCGCCGAGCGCCCAGCCCCGCGAGACCTCCGCCCGTACCCCGAGGGCACGGCAGGCGTCGAGCACCGCCGCGACCTCGGCATCGGTGTCGCCGGCGAAGTGGTTCAGCGCCACGACGGGCGTGAGGCCGAAGAGCCTCACGTTCTCGACGTGCTTGGCGAGGTTGTCGGACCCGAGCCGGACGGCCTCTACGTTCTCCGCGCCGAGGTCCTTCACCTCGACGCCGCCGTGCAGCTTGAGGGCTCGGACCGTCGCCACGATCACGGCCACCGCCGGGACCAGGCCGCTCGCGCGGCACTTGATGTCGAGGAACTTCTCCATCCCGAGCTCGGTCGCGAAGCCGCACTCCGTCACCAGCACCTCGGCGAGCTTCATCCCCAGGCGCGTCGCGATGAGGCTGTTGCAGCCGTGGGCGATGTTCCCGAAGGGGCCGCCGTGGACGAAGGCGGGTGTGCCCTCGAGCGTCTGGACCAGGTTCGGCTCGAGCGCGTCCTTCACGAGCACCGTCATCGCGCCCGCGGCCTTCAACGCGCGCGCGCTGACCGGCTCGCCGTCCGCCGTCTCGCTCACGATCACGCGCTCGACGCGCGCCCGGAAGTCGTGCACGTCACGCGCGAGGCAGAGGATCGCCATGACCTCGGAGGCGACGGTGAGCTCGAACCCGCTCTCGCGCGGCACGCCGTGGGCCGGACCGCCCAGGCCGAGCACGACGTTCCGGAGCGCGCGGTCGTTCATGTCGATGACGCGCTTCCAGAGGATCCGCCGCGGGTCGAGGCCGAGCGCGTTCCCGTGCGCCAGGTGGTTGTCGAGCATCGCGGCGAGCAGGTTATGCGCCGTGGCGACGGCGTGCAGGTCGCCGGTGAAGTGCAGGTTGATGTCCTCCATCGGAGCGACCTGCGCGTGGCCGCCGCCGGTCCCGACGCCCTTGGCGCCGAAGACCGGGCCGAGCGAGGGTTCGCGCAGGGCGACGACCGCGCGCTTGCCGAGCCGCCGCAGGCCGTCCGCCAGGGCGATCGTGATCGTGGTCTTCCCCTCGCCCGCTGGCGTCGGCGTCATCGCCGTCACGAGCACCAGCAGGCCGTCGGGGCGGTCGCCCGCCCGCGCGATCGCGTCCCAGCGGATCTTGGCTTTGACGCTCCCGTACGGCTCGATGTCCGCGGCGGAGAGGCCCAGCGTCTCGGCGACCCCGTGGATGGGTTTGAGCGTCACCGCGCGCGCGATCTCGATGTCCTGTTTCCCCATGCGGTCCCAGGTCTCCTTAGACGCGAGTGCACTTCACGTCGTTCGTGAACGTCTCCCAGCCCGGCAAGTAAGCGCTAATTACTGACTCTAAGCCTTATTTGCCAAATATTCCGATCTTATCGGCAGCCGGGTGATCGTGAGGCCGAGCGGCCGCACGGCGTCGGCGACGGCGTTGGCGATGGCCGCGGGCGCGCCGATCGTGCCGCCCTCCCCCATGCCCTTGACGCCGCCCGGCATCGCGGGCGACGGCATCTCCAGGTGGCCGATCTCGAACGCCGGCACGCTGTCCGCCTTCGGGAGCGCGTAGTCCATGAGCGTCGCCGTGAGGAGCTGGCCGTCGGCGTCGTAGACGATGGCCTCCAGGAGCGCCTCGCCGAGGCCCTGGGCGACGGCGCCGTGGATCTGGCCCTCGACGATCGTCGGATTGATCACGGGGCCGCAGTCCTCGACGAGCGCGTAGCGGAGGACCGCGACCCGCCCGGTCTCGCGATCCACCTCGACGACCGCCAGGTGGATCGCGCCCGAGAACGTTGGCCCCGGCGGGTTGAAGTACACCGTCGCGTCGAGCCCGGGCGGAAGCCCGCCGGGCAGGCCGCCGAGCGGCGGCGCCCACGCCAGACGGGCCAGCTCGGTGACCGCGACCGCGCGGTCGGGGAAGCCGCGGACGTGCGCGCTGCCCTCGTCCAGGACGACGTCCGCGGGGCTCGCCTCCAGGAGATGGGCGGCGAGCGTCTGGATCTTCGTCCTCACCCGGTTCGCCGCGGCTGCGGCGGTCCCCAGCATCGCCACGGCGCCGCGGCTCCCGAAGGTGCCGCTGCCGCGCGGCGCGGCCAGCGTGTCCACCGGCTCGACGCTGATCGAGCCCAGAGGCACCCCCAGGCGATCGGCGACGAGCTGGCTGACCGTCGTCGCATGCCCCTGCCCCTGCGACGGAAAGCTCGTCAGGCAGCGGACCGTCCCGTCGGGATCCATCGTCACCGTCGCGGCTTCGATCCCGGGCACGTCGGCCATGCCGCGCCGGCGGAAGACGTCCGCGCCCATGCCCGTGTACTCCGTGTAGCAGGCGAGCCCGACGCCGACGAGCCGCCCCGCCGCGCGCGCCGCCTGCTGCTGGTACCGCAGCTCGTCGTAGCGGGCCACGGCGAGGAGCTGCCCGAGGGCCTTCGGAAAATCACCGCTGTCGTAGGTCAGGCCGCTCGCGGAGGTGAACGGATAGGCCTCGCGGGGGATCAGATTGCGCCGGCGCACTTCCACGGGATCGAGGCCGGCCCGCTCGGCGACCACGTCGAGCAGCCGCTCCATCACGAAGGCGCCCATCGTCATGCCGACGCCGCGGTAGGCGCCGAGCGGCGGCTTGTTCGTGGCGACCGTCACCGCGTCGTACGCGTAGACCGGGGTCCGGTACGGCCCCGGCAGGATGCCTGTGCTGCCGAGCGGCTCGAGCGCGCCCGTGATCGGATAGACGTGATAGGCCCCGCCGTCCGAGATCGCGCGCGCGCGCAGGCCCAGCAGCACACCGTCGGCCGCCGCGGCGACCTCGACCTCCATGCGCTGGGCCCGCGCCTGGGACGCCGCGGCGAGGTTCTCGCGCCGCGCCTCCACCCACTTCACCGGGCGGCCGGTGAGCCGCGCGATCGCGGCCACGGCCACGTCCTCGGGGAAGACGTGCATCTTGAGCCCGAAGCCGCCGCCGACGTCCGGCGCCAGGACGCGGACGCGCGTCTCCGCGAGGTCGAGCGCCCGCGCCAGCGCCGCGCGCATGATCGAGGGCGTCTGCGTGGAGGCCCAGACGGTGAGCGTCTCCCCGTCCCACTCGGCCACGACGCCGCGCGGCTCGAGCGGAGAGGCGGCGCACCGCCCGTGCTCGAAGGTCTCCCTGACGACGATCGCGGCCTTCGCGAACGCCCCGTCCACGTCGCCGTTCCGGTAGTCGCGGCGGAAGAGGATGCGATTCGCCGCGAGCGCAGCGTCGAGGGACGCGACCGCCGGCAGGGGCTCGTAGTCCACCGCGACGAGCTCGCGCGCGTCGGCGGCGAGGTACGCGCTCTCGGCGACCACGGCGGCGACGGCCTCGCCGCAGAACCGCGCGATGCCGTCGGCGAGAGGAGGCCACGCGGTCGGTGTGAAGCCGTCGCACTCGAGCCGGGGGACCAGCGGCCGTGCGACCTGACGCAGCGCCGCCGCCGTGAAGACCGCGACGACGCCGTCGAGCGCCAGCGCCGCCCGGGCATCGACCGCGCGGATGGCGGCGTGGGCGTGGGGGCTCCTCACGAACGCCAGCGAGAGCATCCGCGGCAGGACCACATCGTCCACGTAGCGGCCACGGCCCCTGAGCAGGCGCGGGTCCTCCACGCGCTTGACGCGGGCGCCGGTGTAGCGGATCAGGCGCGGCCCTTCACGCGCGGCAGCACCTCACCGGCGATCAGCTCGAGCTGCTCCGTGGACCAGTCGAGCGGGTTCAGCACGATCGTGTCCACGCCCCCGTCGAGGGCGGCGATGCGGGCGCTGATGCGATCGGCGACCTCCTGCGCCTCGCCGAGGAGGTAGTACGTCCTCCAGTAGTCGAGATCCATGCCCGAGTACACGGAGAAGTGCGGGATCGCGGACTCGGGCTGTTCCCCTTTTTTCAGCACCCAGACGAAGTTCGAGTAGACGCGGCCGATCCGCTTCGGGTCGCGCCCGAACTCGCGCGCGAAGCGCTGGACCTTCTCCCAGTCCCCCTTCACCATCTCCGGCGTCGAGGAGGAGTGCGGCACCCACGTGTCCGCGTATCTTGCGACCCGCCGCAGCACCGGATCGATGTTGGTCACGGTCTGCGCGTAGACCTTCTCGGAGGGCTGGGTCCCGCCGCCGATCCAGATCGGCGGGTGCGGCTTCTGCACGGGCTTCGGATCGATCGTGAGGTCCCGGAACCGGTAGAACTTGCCCTCGTAGGTCACGCGGTCGCCGGTCCAGAGCGCCTTGACGACCTCGATCGCCTCGTTCATCCGAGGCCCGCGCTCGCGGTAGGGCACGTTCATGAGGCCGAACTCGTCCTCGTGCCAGCCGACTCCGATGCCGAGGATCGACCGCCCTCCCGAGAGGAGGTCGAGCGTCGCCCACTCCTTGGCGAAGTACACGGGGTTGCGGAGCGGGAGCACCAGGACCATCGTGCCGAGCTTCATGGTGCGCGTCACCCCGGCGAGGGCCGACAGGAG
>JACPCG010000124.1:0-10741 GCA_016179925.1 Candidatus Rokuibacteriota bacterium
AACCAGAACCTCGCGCGCCTGCGCGACATCCTCGACCTCTTCGCCGGGACGGGCGCGAACCCGCGCGCCTACTCGGTGATGGACCAGGACAAGCTGAACTTCGTCCTCACGGCGAAGCCGCACGAGCGCCGCGTCTTCATCGAGGAAGCGGCGGGCATCGCGCGCTACAAGCAGCAGCGCACCGAGACCCAGGGCAAGCTGGAGGCGGCCCGGCAGAACCTCGTGCGCGTGCGCGACGTGATGGACGAGATCCGGCGGCAGCTCGGCTCGCTCGAGCGCCAGGCGAAGAAGGCGCAGCAGTACAAGGCGCTGCAGACCGAGAAGCGCGACCTCGCGCTGGCCCTCGTCGCGGCCGACTACGTGGCGCGCCTCGCCGAGGGCGAGCGGTTCGCGGCGGAGCTGGCGCGGCTCCGGGACGACGAGCAGGTGCTCAGGACGCGCGGCGCCGTCCTCGCGGCCCGGGCGGCGCGGCAGCGGGGAGATCTCCAGGAGAGCGAGCACCGGCTCGCCGACCTGCGGCAGTCCGTCCAGAAAGTCCAGGGCGAGCTCGAACGTCTGCTGGAGCGGCGCGAGCAGATGGGCGTCCAGCTCCGGGAGCTCGGCGAGGAGGCGGCCCGCCTCGAGGAGGAGGTCCGCGTCACGTCCGAGCGGCGCGGCGCCATCGTCGCCGCGCGTGAGGCCGGGCGCGGCGCGCTCGCTGACGCGACCCGTCTCGCGGAAGAACGCAGCCGCGCTGCCGACGCGCTGACGGCCACCATCGAGCTCCACCGCGCCGCCCTCGCCGCGGAGCGCGACCGCGCCGAGGCGCTGCGCCTCGAGCAGGCGCGCGTGGCCGCCGAGCGCGTGGACCTCATGCGCGAGGCGGGCGAGCTGCGCGAGCGCGAGAGCCAGCTCGGACGGCGCGCCGAGCGCTTGGCGGCCGAGCGGGAGACCGCGCAGGCGGAGGCCGAAGGCCTGGCGGTCGAGCGGGCGGGACTCGAAGCGGCGCGTGACCGAGCGCTCCGCGAGCTGGGCTCGCTCGGGAGCGAGCGGCAGCGGCTCGGTGAGCTCCTCGCGGCGGGCGAGCGGCGCCTGGCCGAGGTCGAGGGCGAGCTGGCGAACGCGCGCGTCACGCTGGCGGCGCGGCAGTCGAGTCTCGAAGCGCTGGCCGAGCTCGAGCGGGCGCGCGAGGGCTACGGCGCCGGCGTCCGCGCGGTCTTCGCGGAGGGGCGCGCCGCGGGCCTCCGCGGCGTGATCGGGACGGTCGCTGACCTGCTCGACGTCCCGGCCGGCATGGAGCGGGCGATCGAGGCGGCGCTGGGCGAGCGGCTGCAGTGGGTGGTCGTCGAGCAGTTCGCCGACGCGCGCGCCGCGGTCGCGTACCTCCGCGAGCGGTCCCTCGGCGCAGCAACGTTCCTGCCGCTGGAGCATCTGCCCGAGCCGGCTGCTCCGCCCCCGGACGACAACGGCGTGCGCTGGGTCGCGCGCAGCGTGGCCGCATCGAACGCGAGCCTCGTCCACCACCTCCTCGGCCAGGTGGCGATCGTGGACCATCTGGATCACGCGGAAGCCCTCTGGCGCAGGAACGGCGTCGTGGCGACGTACGTCACGCCGGCGGGCGAGGTGCTCGGCCCGACGGGACGACTCCACGGCGGCGGCGAGGCGCCCGCAACCGGCGTCGAGCACTCGCTGCTCGCACGCAAGCGCCAGCTCCGCGAGCTGGAGGAGGACGTCCGGGGGCTCGGCCGCGCGCTGGACCAGGCCCAGGCGCTGGTCGCCGGGCTCGCGGCGGAGGTGTCCACGGCGCGCGAGCGGCTCGCCGGCCTCGACCAGACCGTCCACACCCGCCAGGCGGAGCGGCTCGCGAGCGAGAAGGACCTCGAGCAAGCGGGCCGCGAGCACGAGCGGCTGCACCGCCATCTCGAGACGATCCGGGCGGAAGCACGGCAGGTGGAGCTCGAGACCGGCGAGACCGCGGCGACGCTCGGCCGGCTCGCCGAGCGCGTGAGCCTCGCCCGGGACGCGGAGGCGGCGCAGGAAGCGGCGATGGCGCGCGTCCGCGGGGCGATCGAGCACGCGCAGGCCGAGGAGGCGGCGCTCGGCGCCGACCTCACGGCGTGCCGCGTCGAGCTCGCCTCGGCGACCGAGCGGGTGGACGCGCTCGGGCGCGAGCTCATCCGGCTCGATGAGATCGAGCGCGACGTCACCGAGCGGATCGCCCAGGGACGGCAGCGGCAGGCGCAGCTCGGCGAGCGGCGCGCGGGGCTCGGCGAGGAGCGGGAGCGCACCGACACCGCCGCGCGTGATGTCGCCGTCGAGCGCGACCGGGTCGAGGACGAGGCGCGGCGCGCCGCCGAGCACCACGAGGGGCTCGCCGCCGGGCTCCGCGCGATCGAGGGCGAGCTGCGCGCCGTGGATGCCGAGACCGGGAAGCTGATCGGCGCGATCCACGAGATCGATCTCCGCGCCACGGAGTGCCGCGTGCGGCGCGAAGAGCTGGGGCAGGAGGCGTGGCGCGTGTACGGCGTGGACGAGCCGGCGCTGCGGGCGGTCCACGACCCGGCGCGCGACCTCGCGGGCGTCCGGGAGCGCGTCGCCGAACTCGACGACAAGCTCGCCGCCATCGGTCCCGTGAACCTCGTCGCCGACGACGAGTACCGGGAGCTCGACGAGCGCCTCACGTTCCTCCGGACGCAGCACGACGACCTCGTCGGCTCCATCAAGGATATGGAGAAGGCGCTCCGCGGCATGACCCGGAGCGCGCAGGAGCGATTCGCCCAGGCCTTCGAGGAGGTCAATCGGCACTTCAGCGGGATCTTCGAGCGGCTGTTCGAGGGCGGGCGCGCCGAGCTGCGGCTCGTGGAGGCCGAGGACGGCGGCGACCCGCTCGAGACCGGCGTCGAGCTCATGGCCCAGCCGCTGGGCAAGCGACTCCAGTCGGTCACGCTCCTCTCGGGTGGCGAGCGCGCCCTGACGGGGCTGGCGCTCCTGTTCGCGATCTTCTATTTCCGGCCGAGCCCGTTCTGCGTGCTGGACGAGGTGGACGCGCCGCTGGACGACGCCAACATCCACCGGTTCCTGCGCGTGCTGCGGGAGCTGACGAGCCAGACCCAGTTCCTCGTCATCACCCACAACCGGAAGACCATGGAGGCGGCCGACATCCTGTACGGGGTCACCATGGAGGAGCCGGGGCTCTCGAAGCTCGTCTCGGTGAGCCTGAACGCCTAGTAAGTAGGTGAAGAATCTGGCGAAATAGGCTAAACTCGGCACCGCAGCCATGTCGTCCGTCGGCTCGTATCTGCGCGACCTCCGCGAGCGGCGGGGGATCTCTCTCGAGGAGATCGCCCGCTCCACCCGAGTCCTGCACCGCTACCTCGAAGCCCTCGAGGCCGACGACTTCATGGCACTCCCCGCGCTCGTCTTCACCAAAGGGTTCATCCGCGCGTACTGCCAGGCGCTCGGCGTAGCGCCCGACGAGGCGCTTGCGCTCTACGAAGAGCGCCGCGCCGCCAGCGGCGAGGGGGGCAGGCCCGCCGTCGACGGGGCCCGCGCCGCCCCGGCCGCCGAGCCCGTTCTCGTGACCAGGAAGCGCCGCGAAGAGAGCGGACGGCCCGAGAACAGGGCCCGGGGCGCCGTTCTCGCGAGCTTCGTGATGCTGGTCGTGCTCGGCCTGGCGCTCTTCGCCGTCACGTTCTGGCTGCAGCCGCCGCGCGAGCACCGCGCCGCGGCGCCCGCCGGCGAGCAGAAGTCGATCCCGGGCCCGGCAGCCCAGGCGCCCAAGGCCGGGGCCCCGGCCGGCGTCCCCGCCCGCGACCGTCGGGCTCCGGCGGCCGCGCGGCCCGAGGCGGCCCTCCCCGCGCCGGCGGCTCCCGACGCGCCCCTGACCCTGGCGTCAGTCACGTCGCCGTACCGACTCGTCGCGCGCACCTCGGAGCTGACGTGGATCCGCGTGCGCACCGAGGACGGACGCACGAGCGAGGAGAACATCCCGCCCGGCGAGACGCGGGAGTGGGAGAACATCCCGCCCGGCGAGACGCGGGAGTGGGTGTCGAACCGCCCCTTCGTGCTGACGATCGGCAACGCGGGCGGCGTCGCCCTCGAGCTGAACGGCCGCCGCGTCCCGCCGCTCGGACCGCGCGGCGCGGTCATCGAGCGGCTCGTCCTGCCGTCGGCAAGCCAGTGACGTTCTTCGCGGGACTGGGAGAGCGCCTCCGCGATGGGCTCCGGCGCTCGCAGGAGTACCTCGCGGGCGGGCTCAATGCGGTCCTCGAGCCCGAGCGCCCGATCGACGACGCGCTCTACGAAGCGCTCGAGGAGCTCCTGATCGCGGCCGACCTCGGCGCCGGGCTCGCCGCCGACTTCACGAACCGCGCGCGCGAGGAGGCGATGTTCGGCACGGTCACGCGGGCGGACCAGCTGCGCCCGCTCTTCCGGCGGTTCCTCGCCGACACGCTCCGGCCGTCCGCGCAGCCGCTCGACCTCGAGCACTGCCCCGCCGTGGTGCTCATGCTGGGCGTCAACGGGAGCGGGAAGACGACGACGGCGGCGAAGCTCGCGGCCGCGCTCAAGGGTGCCGGCAAGCACGTCCTGCTCGCGGCGGCGGACACGTTCCGGGCCGCGGCGATCGAGCAGCTGCAACGCTGGGGCGAGCGCATCGACGTCGAGGTCATCCACCAGGCGGCGGGCTCCGACCCCGCGGCGGTCGTCTTCGACGCGGTCAAGGCGGCGACGGCCCGGGAGGCGGACGCGCTCATCGTCGACACCGCCGGGCGCCTGCACACGAAGACGAACCTGATGGACGAGCTTGCGAAGCTCAAGCGCGTGATCGGGCGGCAGCTGCCGGGCGCTCCGCACGAGTCGCTGATGGTGCTCGACGCCCCGACCGGGCAGAACGGCTTCGCCCAGGCCCGCATGTTCCACGAGGCGATCGGCCTCACCGGCGTCGCCCTCACGAAGCTCGACGGCACCGCGAAAGGCGGCATCGTCCTGCGGATCGTCCGCGAGCTCGGCATCCCGATCAAGCTGATCGGCGTCGGCGAGCACGCCGGAGATCTCCAGCCGTTCGATCCCGAGGCGTTCGTGGACGCCCTCGTGCCGGTCGCATGAAGAGTGCGTTAGAGCTACGCAGCCACGCCGCGCCTGTCACAGGCCACTCGCGTACACACGCGGGCTCGCGGAACCCGCGACAATGACCACCGCGGACGAGCGGTTCATGCGCCGGGCGCTCGAGCTGGCCGAGCGCGGGCGCGGCCTCACGTCCCCGAACCCGATGGTGGGCGCCGTGGTCGTGACGCCGGCGGGGGACGTCGCGGGTGAGGGGGCCCACCTGCGCGCCGGCGGGCCCCACGCCGAGATCGAGGCGCTCGCCGCCGCCGGGAACCAGGCGCGGGGCGCCACGCTGTATCTCACCCTCGAGCCGTGCGCTCACCAGGGCCGCACGCCCCCGTGCGCGCCGGCGATCGCCGAGGCGGGCGTGGCGCGCGTGGTGGCCGCGCTCGGCGATCCGAACCCCCTCGTCGCGGGCCGCGGCTTCGAGATCCTCCGCCGCGCGGGCGTGGCGGTCACCTCGGGCCTTCTCGCCGAGGCGGCGGCGCGGCAGAACCGCGTGTTCCTCACCGCGATGACGGCGCGGCGGCCTCACGTGACCCTGAAGGCTGCGATGACGCTCGACGGCAAGATCGCCGACGCCGGCGGCGCCTCGCGCTGGATCACGGGCGAGCAGGCGCGGGCCCACGCTCATCGCCTCAGAAGCGAAGCGGATGCGATTGTGGTGGGCGTGAACACCGTGCTCAAGGACGACCCGGCGCTCACGGTCCGTCTCGACCGGCCCTGGCCGCGGGAGCCCTACCGCGTCGTCCTCGACACGGGGGCGCGCACGCCGGCCCAGGCGCGCGTCATCCGCGCGGGCGATCCCGCGCGCGCCCTCGTCGCCGTCGGTGACAGGGCCCCGGCGACGAGCCTCCGCGAGCTCCAGGCGACCGGGGCCGGGATCGTTCGTTGCCCGACGCGCGACGGGCGCGTGGACCTGGGCGCCCTCCTCGAGGCGCTCTTCACGCGCCAGGTCCGGGGCGTGCTCGTCGAGGGCGGCGGCGAGGTCCACGCGGGGTTCCTCGACGCGGGGCTCGTGGACCGCATCGCGGTCTACCTGGCGCCGCTTCTGGTGGGCGGGCGGGCGGCGCCGACACCCGTGGGCGGCACCGGTCGGGAACTCAAGAGCGCGGTACGGCTCGGCGCGCTCGAGGTCACTCGGCTGGGCGGCGACGTCCTCATCGAGGCCGACGTCCTGGGCGGGCGGGAGGACTAGTGTTCACGGGAATCGTCGAGGAGATGGGCGCCGTCCTGGGGCTCGGGCGCGCGGGCAAGGTCGCGCGGCTCGAGGTGCAGGCGGGGGTGACCCGCGAGGGCGTGGACACCGGCAGCAGCATCGCCGTGAACGGCGTCTGCTTGACGGTCGTCGAGCGGCGGCCCGCCGGGTTCGTGTTCGAGGTGGGGCCCGAGACGCTCGCGCGGACGACGCTCGGCGGGCTCGCGCCGTCCGACCCGGTCAACCTCGAACGACCGCTCCGGTTCGGTGGCGCGCTGGGCGGCCACCTGGTCCTGGGCCACGTGGACGGAGTGGCGACCGTGGAGGAGGTAACACGTGTAGAATCGACCGCGCGGGTGCACATCGCACTGCCGGGGCCGGAGCTCGAACCGCTGCTCATCCCCCAGGGGTCGGTGGCGGTGGACGGCGTCAGCCTCACGGTGGCCGCGCTGGGCGCGCGGAGCTTCGAGGTGATGCTGATTCCGCACACGCTCGCGGTGACGACGCTCGGCCGGCTCAGGCCCGGGCAGGCGGTGAACATCGAGGCCGACGTGATCGGCAAGTACCTGGTTCGATCGTTGGCGCTGAAGGGGGTGACGTGACCGTGTTCTCACGGGTCGAGGAGGCCATCGAGGAGATCCGGCATGGACGGATCCTCGTCGTCGTCGATGACGAGGACCGCGAGAACGAGGGCGATCTCGTCATGGCCGCCGACAAGGTGACGCCGGAGGCGGTCAACTTCATGGCCAAGTACGGCCGCGGCCTCATCTGCGTGCCGATCACGGGCGAGCGCCTCGACGAGCTCAAGATCTCGATGATGGTCTCCGACAACACGGCGCCGATGGGCACCGCCTTCACGGTCACCGTGGACGCCCGTCGCGGCGTGACGACCGGCACCTCCGCGTACGACCGGGCGGTGACCATCCGTACGCTCGTGGACCCGCAGATGGGCGCCGAGGACCTGACGCGCCCGGGCCACATCCTGCCGCTGCGGGCGATGCCGGGCGGGGTCCTGCGCCGGGCGGGCCACACCGAGGCCGCGGTGGACCTGGCGCGCCTCGCCGAGCGCTATCCGGCCGGGGTCATCTGCGAGGTCCTCGACGAGGACGGCGGGATGGCGCGGGTGCCCCAGCTCCAGGAGCTCGCCCAGACCCACGGCCTGAAGATGATCACGATCAAGGACCTGATCGAGTACCGCATCGTGAAGGAGAAGCTGGTCCGGCGCATCGCCACGACCAAGCTCCCGACAGAGTTCGGCGACTTCACCGCGATCGCCTACGACACGACGGTCGACAGCCGGGTGCCGCTGGCGCTCGTCATGGGCCAGGTGGCGGGTGAGGTCCCGGTTCTCGTGCGCGTCCACTCCGAGTGCCTCACCGGCGACGTCTTCCACTCGCGCCGCTGCGACTGCGGGCTGCAGCTCGACATGGCCCTCGCGATCATCCAGCGGGAAGGGCGCGGCGTCTTCGTGTACATGCGCCAGGAGGGGCGGGGCATCGGGCTCCTGAACAAGATGCGCGCCTACGAGCTCCAGGACCAGGGCAAGGACACGGTGGAGGCCAACGCGGCGCTCGGCTTCAAGGCCGACCTCCGCGACTACGGGATCGGCGCGCAGATCCTCGTGGACCTCGGCGTCAGGAACCTCCGGCTGCTGACGAACAACCCGAAGAAGATCGTCGGCCTCGAGGGCTACGGCCTGCACATCGCCGAGCGGGTGCCGATCGAGATTCCCGCGACGGACGCGAACCGGAAATACCTGAGCACCAAGCGCGACAAGCTCGGGCACCTCTTGTCCTCGCTCCCCGACTGAGAGCGTGAGAACGAATCCCAGTGATCGAGGCGCGCCACGGCTTTGCCGGGGCGCGTCCGAGCGTTGGGGGGCTTGGGGGGCCATTTCGGGGCCCCCCATGAACTGAGAACCCATGAACACATCGCGTTGTCGAGGGGCGCCACGGCTGCGCCGGGGTGCCCCGAGCGCCGGGGGGCTTGGGGGGCGCCTGGAGCCCCCCATGAACTGAGATGGCCGGTCGCGCACCGAAGGTGCGCCGCCCGCGCCCGACCGGGCGCACCCTGCGCTTCGCGATCGTCGCAGCGCGCTTCAACGAGCGCATCACCAAGCGCCTGGTCGAGGGCGCCCTCGACGCCTTTCGCGGGGCCGGGGTCCCGGGCGACGCCGCGGAGGTCCACTGGGTTCCGGGGTCCTTCGAGCTGCCGCAGGCGGCCGGCCACCTGGCGGCCACGGGCCGCTACGCCGGGATCGTCTGCGTGGGCGTGGTGATCCGGGGCCAGACCCCGCACTTCGAGCACGTCGCCCGCGAGGCGGCGGCGGGCATCCGCCACGTGGCGCTGACGACCGGCGTGCCGGCGACGTTCGGCGTGATCACCGCGCTCAGCGAGGAGCAGGCGTGGGCCCGCGCCGGCGGCGAGGTCGGGAACCGGGGCGAGGAGGCGGCGGAGGCCGCGCTCGAGATGGCCGACTGGATCGAACGACTGGGCGAGGACCGCGCGGGTCGGCGCCCCGCGCGTCTTTCTCAGCCCACCCGCGGTTCAAGCCGGCCTCGCGGACCCCGCTAACATGGGCAAGCGACGGAAGGCCCGCGAGGTCGCTCTCCAGTTCTTATACGAACTGGACCTCAACGCCGAGGACGATCCGGCGCCGCGCGAGAAAGAATTCTGGGCGCGGCATCCGCTCGCGGAGGAGGCGCGGACGTTCTCGGAGACGCTCGTCCGCGGCACTAAGGCCAACCAGCCGAAGATCGACCAGCTGATCGCCGGGTGCGCCGAGCACTGGGAGCTCGAGCGCATGGCCGTGGTGGACCGGAACATTCTCCGGATGTCCGTCTACGAGCTCCTCTGGAGCCAGGAGGTGCCGCCGAAGGTGGCGATCAACGAGGCGATCGAGATCGCGAAGAAGTTCGGCACGAAGGAGTCGAGCCGGTTCATCAACGGCATCCTCGACCGCATCCACAAAGACCTCCGGCCGACGTCCTGAGCCGGTTCGTGCGGTACGCGGTCCTCTCCGACATCCACGCCAATCTCGAAGCGCTCGAGGCCGTGCTCGCCGACGCGGCGGAGCGCGCGGAGAGCCTCCTCTGCCTCGGCGACGTGGTCGGCTACGGTGCCGATCCCGAGGCCTGCCTGGAGCTGATCGCCGGGCGCGCGGCCGCCCTCGTCGCCGGCAACCATGAGCACGGGGTGGTCGGCCGCCTCGACCTCGACTGGTTCAACGATTACGCCCGTGCCGCCGTGGAGTGGACGCGCGACCGCCTGGACGAGGACCACCGGAGCTACCTCGCGGCGCTGCCGCTCGTCGCCGAGGTGGGTGACGCGACGCTGGTCCACGCCTCGCCCGAGCGCCCGGAGGAGTGGGACTACCTCGTCTCGCCGCAGGACGGCTTCGCCGCGTTCCCGGCGTTCGCGACCCGCCTGTGCTTCGTCGGCCACTCGCACCTGCCCGCCGCCTGGTCGCTCGGCTCCTCCGGGCCCGAGTTCGTGCCGGGCGCGGGCGAGCTCTCCTTCGAGCCGGGGCGCCGGTACATCGTGAACGTGGGCAGCGTCGGCCAGCCCCGCGACCGCGACCCGCGCGCGGCCTACGCGCTGTGGGACGCCGAACGGGGACGGCTGGCGATCCGGCGCGTCACGTATGACGTCGACACCGCGCGGAGGAAGATCCTCGCGGGAGGCCTGCCGCGGCTCCTGGCCGACCGCCTGCCGAGGGGCGCCTGATCCCGCGCGTCCGGCCCGAGCAGGTCGGGGTGGCCGGCCTCCTGTCCGTCGCCGCGCTCGGACTCGCGCTCGCGTTTCCCCGCACCGACTGGAACGGCGTGGCGTGGCTCGTCGTGGCGCCGGTGCTCGTGGTCGCGCTGGCGAGCGGGCCGCGCGCGGCGCTCGGCTGGGGCTGGCTCTACGGCACCGTCTTCTTCCTCGTGCTGCTCCGCTGGCTGGGCTTCACGTTCCAGATCTACAGCGCGATCCCCTGGCCCCTGACGTGGGCGCCGATCGCCGCGCTCGCCGCGTACTGCGGGCTCTACGTCGGCGCTTTCGCCGCGGCCCTGGCGTGGATCGCGCTCCGGCGCTCGGCCGCGCTCGCCCTCGCGGTGTCGCCGTTCCTGTGGGTCGCGGGCGAGTGGGTGAGGGGCCACCTCCTGGGCGGCTTCCCATGGGGGGTGCTCGGCTACTCGCAGTACCAGCGCCTGCCCGTGATCCAGGTCGCCGAGCTGGGTGGTGTCCACGCGGTCTCGTTCGTCCTGCTCGCCGTGAACGCGGCGCTCGCGGGGTGCCTCGTCCTGCCGTGGCGCCGCGCGGGAGCGGGGCTCCTGCTCGCGGCCGGCCTCACGGGCGCGACTCTCGGGTTCGGGTACGCGCGACTCGGCGAGCCGCCGCGCCCCGGCACCGTCAGGATCGCGGTGATCCAGCCCGCGATCGACCAGCCGCTCAAGTGGGACCCGAGCCACGCCG
>JACPCG010000124.1:10752-18063 GCA_016179925.1 Candidatus Rokuibacteriota bacterium
GCCCTGACCGAGCTGTCCCGGGCGCTTCGGGTCCCGCTCCTGATCGGCTCGATCGACGTTGAGGTGGGGACTCCGCCGCGGCTGCGTAACAGCGCATTTTTCCTGACTGACCGAGGGATTGCGGGTCGCTATGATAAGATGCATCTGGTTCCGTTCGGAGAGTTCATTCCGCTGTCGGGAGTGATCGGATTCGTCCGGGGCTGGGCCGAGTTCATCTCCGAGCTCGAGCCAGGCGCCAGCGCGGTGGTATTCCAGGGTCCGCCAACCCCGCTCGGTGTCGTAATCTGTTACGAGGGGATTTTCCCGGATCTCGTTCGAGAATTCGTGAAGGGTGGGGCGCGCGTGATCGTGAACATGACGAACGATGCGTGGTTCGGCCGGACGGACGGCCCCTGGCAGCACCTCGCCATGTACCCGTTCAGGGCGGTCGAGCATCGCACGGCGGTGGTCCGGGCCGCCAACACCGGCGTCTCCGCCCTCATCGCGCCGAGCGGTCAGATCCTCCGCCGGCTGACGCTCTACCACAGAGACATCATGTCCGAGCTGCTGCCGCTGCGCGAGGGCCGCACGCTCTACTCGCGGTTCGGTGAGTGGTTCGCGTATGTCGCGCTCGCCGTCGGCGCGGCGGCGCTGGCGGCGTGCGCGCGGCCCCGGAGGGCGTAGTGTTCGGCGACTTCAAGCGTGACGTCGCCGATCTCGCCACCCGCGTGAGTGAGCTCCGGGGGCATCTTTGACATCCCGGCGAAGGAGGCGCGCCTCGCGGCGCTCGATGGAGAGATGGCCTCCCCGTCGTTCTGGGAGGACAACCGCCGGGCCCAGGAGCTGATCCGTGAGCGCACCGAGCTCTCGCGCGCGGTAGGGCGCGTGAAGGAGCTCGCGGCCCGCGCCCAGGACCTGGGCGTCCTGCTCGAGCTCGCCGCCGAGGCCGGCGACGGGAGCCTCGACGCCGAGATCACCGAGGCCGTGGCCGCCCTGCGGAAGGACCTCGACGAGTTCGAGCTGAAGGTCATGCTGTCCGGCCCGCACGACGCGAAGGCCGCGATCCTCTCGATCCACCCGGGTGCCGGCGGCACCGAGTCCCAGGACTGGGCGCAGATGCTCCTGCGGATGTACCTGCGCTGGTGCGAGGGCGCGGGGCTCAAGGCGGAGGTCGTGGACCTCCTGCCCGGCGATGAGGCCGGGATCAAGTCGGCGACGGTCGAGGTCACCGGCGAGTACGCCTTCGGCTTCCTGCGGGGAGAGACCGGGGTGCATCGGCTCGTCAGGATCTCGCCCTTCGACGCCTCGCGGCGCCGGCAGACGAGCTTCGCGTCGGTGGCCGTCGTGCCGGAGGTGGACGACGTCGAAGTGAGCGTGCGCGAGGACGAGATCCGCGTCGACGTCTTCCGCGCGTCGGGACCCGGCGGGCAGGGCGTCAACACCGCCGACTCGGCCGTCCGCATCACGCACCTGCCGACGGGGATCGTCGTCCAGTGCCAGAACGAGCGGTCGCAGCTCCGGAACCGCGACACCGCCATGCGCATCCTCAAGGCGCGCCTGTACGAGATGGCCGAGAAGAAGCAGCGCGAGGAGCTGGCGGAGCTGACGGGGGTGAAGAAGGAGATCGCGTTCGGCAGCCAGATCCGCTCCTACACGTTCCACCCGTACCAGCTGATCAAGGACCACCGCACGGGGCTCGAAGTCGGCAACGTCGAGGCGGTGATGGGCGGCGACCTCGACGCGCTGATCAAGGCGTACCTCCTCTGGGCCCGGGGGCGCGAGTGACGGACGACGGCAGCGAGCTGGTCCGCCAGCGCCACGAGAAGCTCCGGGCGCTCCGGAGCCGCGGCGTCGACCCCTTCGGCGGCCGGTTCCCCGTGACGCACTGGGCGCGCCCGCTCGCCGAGCGGCTCGGCGGCGCGGGCGAGGAGGAGCTCAGGGCCTTCAACCCGGTGAGCCTCGCCGGGCGGGTCGTCGCCCTCCGCCACCACGGGAAGTCGTGCTTCGCCCACCTCATGGACTACACGGGCCGGATCCAGCTCTACGCGCGCGCCGACCGCCTCGGCGAGACGTACGAGCGCTTCACCGACCTGGACATCGGCGACTTCGTCGGCGTGACGGGCGAGATGTTCCGCACGCGGACCGGCGAGCTGACCGTCGCGATCAAGGCGTTCGCGTTCCTGTCGAAGTCGCTCCGGCCGCTCCCCGAGAAATGGCACGGCCTGAAGGACGTCGAGACGCGCTACCGCCAGCGGTACGTCGACCTCATCGTCAACGAGGAGGTCCGCGCGGTCTTCCTCCTGCGCGCGCGGCTGGTCGCGGCGATGCGCCGGTTCCTCGACGCGCGCGGCTTCCTCGAGGTCGAGACGCCGATGATGCAGCCGATCCCCGGCGGCGCCATCGCGCGGCCGTTCAAGACGCACCACAACGCGCTCGGCATGGACCTCTACCTCCGGATCGCGCCCGAGCTCTACCTCAAGAGGCTCGTGGTGGGCGGCTTCGAGCGCGTCTACGAGATCAACCGCAACTTCCGCAACGAGGGGATCTCGACGCAGCACAACCCCGAGTTCACGATGCTCGAGTTCTACCAGGCGTACGCCGACTACACCGACCTCATGGAGCTGACGGAAGGCCTCTTCGTCGACCTCGCCCAGTCCGTGCTCGGCGGGGTGACGCTGAACTGGGGAGAGCACGCGATCGACCTCACGCCGCCGTGGCGCCGGCTCGGCTTCTTCGACGGCATCTCGCAGGCGCTCGGTGTGGCGGTGGGGCCGGACACTCCGGGGGACGTCGTCGCGCGGGCCGCCGCCGCGCGCGGGCTCGTGCAGCACGGCCGGGCCGCCTGGAACGCGTGGAAGGAGGTCTTCGAGCAGCTCGTCGAGCCCACGCTCGTGCAGCCGACCTTCGTCGTGGACTTCCCGATCGAGTTGTCGCCGCTCGCGAAGCGGAAGCGCGACAACCCGGCCCTCGTCGAACGCTTCGAGCTCTTCATCGGCCGGCGCGAGCTGGCGAACGCCTACAGCGAGCTGAACGACCCGATCGACCAGCTCGGCCGCTTCCGCGAGCAGGCGCAGCTCCTCGCGCGCGGCGACGAGGAGGCGCACTGGCTCGACGAGGACTACGTGCGGGCGCTCGAGTACGGCATGCCGCCCGCCGCGGGCGAGGGGATCGGGGTCGACCGCGTGGTGATGCTGTTCGGGGACCAGCCGTCGATCCGCGAGGTCATCCTGTTCCCGCACCTCCGGCCCGAGGGCGGCCGGGCGGGCGAGGGGGAGGCGCCGTGAAGCGCGGGCTCCCGTTCGAGATCTTCATGGGGCTGTGCTATCTCCGCGCCCGCGGTCAACGGAGCAACCTGTCGCTCTTCGTCTGGATCGGCGTGGGCGGCGTCTTCCTCGGGGTGGCGGCGCTGATCGTCGTGCTCGCGACGATGACCGGCTTCCAGGAGGGGATCCGCGACCGGATCATCGCCGCCAACCCCCACCTGCTCGTGTACCCGACCGGCGGCGCCGGGCTCGCCGACGCCGACCGGGTGGCGGCGCGGATCCGGGCGATCAGGGGCGTGCGTTCGGCGACGCCGTTCGTCCACCAGCAGGCGCTCTTCACCGCGGCGAGCGGCGGCGCGCAGGGCGGCCTCATCCGCGGGATCGACCTCAAGGCGTCGGCCGTCGTGGAGGACGTGCGGGCGAGCCTGCGGCGCGGCACCCTGCGCCCGCTCGCCGACGGCGAGCCCGTGATCCTGCTCGGCTGGGAGCTCGCGCGGGCGCTCGGCGTCGTCCCCGGCGACGCCGTCACGGTGATCTCGCCGCAGGGGGCCTTGACGGCCGTCGGGATGGTGCCGAGGATGCGCCGCTACACGGTGGCGGGCACCTTCGAGCTCGGGACGCACGACGTGGACTCGTCGCTCGCCTACATGGCGTTGCCGGCCGCCCAGGAGTTCGCGGGACTCGCCGGCGTCACGGGCATCGAGGTGAAGCTCGTCGACCCCTTCGAGGCCAAGCGCGTCGGGCGCGCGGTCGCCGCCGAGCTCGGGTTTTCGTACTGGGTCCGCGACTGGATGGACATGTACCGGAGCCTCTTCGCCGCGCTCCAGCTCGAGAAGCTGGCGCTCTTCGTCGTCGTGACGATCATCGTGCTCGTGGCCGCATTCGCCATCATCGGCCACCTCGTCCTCCTGGTGGCCGAGAAGCGCAAGGAGATCGGCATCCTCAAGGCGCTCGGCGCCTCCGCCCAGAGCATCACCGCCGTCTTCTTCACCGTGGGGATGACGATCGGCATCACGGGCACCGTCGCGGGAAGCGTCGTCGGGTTCCTCGTCATCTGGGCGCAGAACACCTACAAGGTGGTCAGGCTCGCGACCGACGTGTACCAGATCGACTACCTGCCGATGCGACTGACCCTCGTGGACGCGCTGATGGTGCTCGGCGCGGCGCTGATCCTTTCCTTCTTCGCGACGATCATTCCGGCGCGCCGGGCGGGCCTCCTCGAGCCCGTGGACGTGCTCCGATATGAGTGATTCTCCGACAGACCTCACCGCTCGCCGCGCGGCGTCGAACGCCGCTCAACCCGCACGACCAGTGCTGGCCGGCGAGGAGCTCGAGAAGGAGTACCGCAGCGGCCCCGAGATCGTCCGCGTGCTGCGTGGCGCGAGCCTCGTCGTCCGGGCGGGCGAGGTGGTCGCCCTCGTCGGGGCGTCCGGCGTCGGCAAGTCCACGCTGCTCCACATCCTCGGCGCCCTCGACCGTCCGACGGCGGGGCGGGTGCTCTTCGAGGGAGAAGACCTCTGCGCCCGCGGGGAGGCGGAACTCGTGCGCTACCGCCGCCACGACGTGGGGTTCGTCTTCCAGTTCTACAACCTCCTCGGCGAGATGAGCGCGCTCGAGAACGCCATGGTTCCGGCCCTCCTGGCGCGCAGGCCCACGGACGAGGCTCGGGAGCTGGCGGCCGCGGCGCTGGCGGAGGTGGGCCTCGCCGACCGCGTCCACCACCGCCCGGGCGAGCTCTCGGGTGGGGAGCAACAGCGGGTCGCCATCGCCCGCGCCCTCGTGAATCGGCCCCGGGTGATCCTCGCCGACGAGCCGACGGGCAACCTCGATCCGAAGACGAGCGAGGTCATCTACGATCTCTTCCTCAGGCTCCAGGCCGAGCGGGGAATTGCAGTCCTCGTCGCGACCCACAACCCGGACCTCGCGCGAAAGGCCGAGCGGGGGTACAGGCTCGTGGAGGGCCGGGCTCGAGAGATCGACTAGGAGTTTCAACGAGTTAGTCTCTCGCGAAGAAAAACGCTGGCAGCCCCGATGGGCGTGGGCTATACTGAGCGCGTAGGTCACTAACTAGCCGTCGCGAAAGAAAATTTGGCGTCCGGCGGGCTGGGGAAGGGGTCGGGAGAAACCAGTGTTTGAACGATTCACCGAACGGGCGCGACGGGTCATCATCTTGGCGCGGGAGGAAGCGGGCCGGTTCCGTCACGATTTTGTCGGCACCGAGCACGTCCTCCTCGGCTTGATTCGTGACGGCGAAGGCATCGCGACCGCCGTCCTGCAGCGCCTCGGGCTCCGGCTGGAGACGGTGAAGGCCGAGGTCGAGCGGGCGCTGGCCGGCTTCCCGAAGACGCTCACGTTCGGCGAGGTGCCGTTCACGCCTCAGGCCAAGCGCGTGCTCGAGCTCTCCATCGAGGAGGCGCGGCAACTCGGCCACAACTACATCGGCACCGAGCACCTCCTCCTCGGGCTCATGAAGGAAGGGCAGTCCATCGCGGCGAAGATCCTCGAGTCGCTTGGCGCCAGACTGGATGAGGTTCGGCAGGAAACGCTGGCGCTTCTGGGGGATCAATATTATCCGAGGCCCAAGAAGCGCTCGCAGACGCCGGTTTTGGACGAGTTCGCGCGCGACCTGACGCAATTGGCCCGCGAGAGCAAGCTCGACCCGGTCATCGGCCGCGAGCAGGAGATCGAGCGCGTCATCCAGATCCTCGCCCGCCGCACGAAGAACAACCCCGTGCTCATCGGCGAACCCGGCGTCGGCAAGACGGCAATCGTCGAGGGCCTCGCCCAGAAGATCGTGACTCACGACGTGCCGGACGTCCTCGTCAACAAGCGGCTGCTCCAGCTCGACCTCGGCGCCCTGGTGGCCGGCACGAAGTACCGCGGCCAGTTCGAGGAGCGGCTCAAGGCCGTGATGAAGGAGATCCGTCAGTCGGAGAACGTCGTCCTGTTCCTCGACGAGCTGCATACCCTCATCGGCGCCGGCGCCGCCGAGGGCGCGATCGACGCGTCGAACATGCTGAAGCCCGCGCTCTCGCGCGGGGAGATCCAGACGATCGGCGCGACGACGCTCGACGAGTACCGCAAGTACATCGAGAAGGACGGCGCGCTCGAGCGCCGGTTCCAGCCGGTCATCGTGAAGGCGCCCACGGTCCCGGAAGCGATCGAGATCATCCGCGGCCTCCGGCACAAGTACGAGGCGCACCACCGGGTCAAGATCACCGAGCAGGCGATCTCGGCCGCCGTGCACCTCGCGGACCGCTACATCACCGACCGCCAGCTCCCGGACAAGGCGATCGACGTCATCGACGAGGCGTCGTCGAGGACGCGTCTGATGGCGCTCACCCCGCCGCCCGAGCTCAAGGAGATCGAGAAGGAACTCGAGCGCGTGATCCGCGAGAAGGACATGTACCTCGAGGCGCAGGAGTTCGAGAAAGCGGCGTCGCTGCGCGAGAAGGAGAAGGTGCTCCGCCACCGCGAGGAGGAGCTCAAGCGCGAGTGGGAGAAGAACAAGGGCAAGGGGACACAGTCGGTCGAGGAGGAGGACGTCGAGTTCATCGTGTCCCGCTGGACCGGCATCCCGCTCGCCAAGCTCGAGGAGAAGGAGTCCGCGAAGCTCGCCCGCATGGAGGAGGCGCTGCACGGCCGGATCATCGGCCAGGAGGCCGCCGTGGCCGCGGTGTCCCGGGCGATCCGGCGCTCCCGCGCCGGCCTGAAGGATGCCAAGCGCCCCGTCGGCTCGTTCGTGTTCCTCGGCCCGACGGGCGTCGGCAAGACGGAGCTCGCCCGCGCGCTCGCCGAGTACCTCTTCGGCGACGAGAACGCGCTCATCCGCGTGGACATGTCGGAGTACATGGAAAAGTTCTCCGTCTCGCGGCTCATCGGCGCGCCTCCCGGGTACGTCGGCTATGAAGAAGGCGGGTTCCTGACCGAGAAGGTCCGTCGTCGTCCCTACTCGGTCGTCCTGTTCGACGAGATCGAGAAGGCGCACCCCGACGTGTTCAACATGATGCTGCAGGTGCTCGACGACGGGCGGCTGACCGACTCGCTCGGCCACGTCGTGGACTTCAAG
>JACPCG010000125.1 GCA_016179925.1 Candidatus Rokuibacteriota bacterium
CACCCAGAGCGGAAACGCCATGGGGCAGACCCCATCCGGGAGGACCGGGAAGACCACCTGAACTCCCCGAAGCCCCCTGAGGACATGGAGGAGGACCAGATAGTTAGCCCGCCGGCGCTGACGGATCATTTGGCCATCGAAGCGGGTCAGGAGGTGCCGGGTTAATGGTGAAATTGTTTTCGGGGCCGCTCTTCCCTCCTGAGTCCCTAGGGAAAAGGCTTTTCGGGCCCGGACAGCCTTCCGCAAGCGTTTCAGCCGGCGGCCCAGGCGAATCTCGACTTCCGTCACCATCAGATCCACAATCGGTTTGGCAGCCCTCAGCAAAGACGAGGGGAAACTCCCGTTCTGCGGGATTGGCAGCGGGGCGTTGACGACGAGCCCTCCCCCTTCGGCCACCGGCACCATCTTCCGGAAGCTAAACATCCCGCAGTGGCCGAAGCTCCCCAATGGGTGATGGCTGGCCTGGCTCAAGAACCCGTGGGCGCAATCCTCGATCAACAGGAGCTTCTCCCGCGATCGAATGGCCTGAAGGACCTCAAGCTGCTGGGGAAAGCCAAAGTAATGAACCCAGATCACCGCCTTGAGACCCTCAGCCTGTTGGAGGAGATCGTCCTCATCAACGGTCAAGTCGTCGTTGACGTTATACATCTCGACAACTTTCCCCCATTCCTCCAGAGCCTCCACCACCGAGCGACAGATGAACGCCGGGACCAAGACTCGGTTGACTGCGCTGAGGGCAAGCCCCAGTGCCTGGCGGCCATTGCCGGTCCAGTGGAAGCTCGAAGTTGAGAGCGGGAAGGGCGGCGCCTTTGGTAGAGCCCACCAGACCCTTGCACAGAGCCCCGGCCTTTTCGGCACGTACATGGCTACTCCCGAGCGAGCCCGAGGGTTTGGTGATAAAGGGTCGTATATGCCTTCACCATCCGCGCCACGCTGAACTCCCGCTGGACAACCGCTTGTCCATTAGTCCCCAGTTCTGCCGCTCGGGCCTGATCATCGAGGAGAAACAGGATGGCATCCCGCAGCGCAGCCGGATCTCTAGATGGAACCAAAAGTCCCGTCTCTCCCGAGCGGATCACCTCAGGGATTCCCCCCGCCGCTGTCGCAATGACTGGCCGACCCATGGCCATTGCCTCAAGGAGCGCGATGGGGTGGCCCTCCATCATCGATGGGAGGACAAAGACATCCATCAAGGCTAGGAGGTCCGGGATATCCTTCCGGAAACCCAAGAACTTCACCTGATCCCGGATGCCGAGTTCGTCCAGGAGGGGGAGCAGCCCTTTTTCGTAGGGTGAGGACTCAGAAAACAGTCCCGCGATCAGGAAGACCGTTTGGGGCTGTTTGGCCAGGATCTCGGCTGCCGCATGAAACAAGATCTCGTAGCCCTTGATCGGTTTTACGTTGCCAATGCACCCCACCACGCGGGCCTCCGCCGGAAGCCCGAGTTCGCGGCGCTTGGCCGCCACTTCCGCCGGAGTTCTGGGACGAGGCATGGGGATCCCGTTATAGATCCGTCGCATCTTGGACCGGGCCGCGGGGACCGCCTCCAGGAAACGGACGGACAGGGACTGAGAAACCGACACGAACCATGGGACCCGCCTAGCCATGCGCCGATAAGCCAAGATCCGCAGGGACGACCGAAGCTCATCTATTCCGTGGAGAGTCTGAACGATCGGAATCTCCGCTATCGACGCCGCGAGGAACCCATAAAGGTTATTGCCGAACATGTGGCTATGGATCAGGTTGATGGACTCCTTTCGAAGGAGGCTCACCAGACGGACGAGGTATCTCAGGTCAACGGTCCGCCGCTTTGGGATGAGCGTGACAGGCACCGTGGGCGAGATGAGTTGGGTCAAAGGGCCCCCTTCTCGCGCAGAAACCACTACCTCGAACTCCCCGTCCTCAGTTAAAGCATTCACGAGGTTGACCAGTACGATCTCGGCACCACCGCTCGTGAAGCCGCCGATAAGCTGGAGCACCCGCGGCCGATGACAAGTCATTGCTATCGCCAGCTCCTAAGGAAAATGCGGTCCAGGAGTCCAGAAATTTCCGCCTCGAACAGTGTCGGAGAAAACTGCCGCCCAAATCCCCACGTGTGGCCTTCCTTCACCTTGCGCCTGGGAAGACTGTAGGGGGATGGCACCGCATCTAGACCGCCAAAGGCAAGGGCGTACCCCGCCTTTGCCATCATGGCCCGCACTCCATGGTCCCAACGGCCAAAGGGATAGGAGAAGAAGCGAACCGCCCTCCCCAGGTGGGTCTCGATGTCCTCCTTGGAGCCTCGGACTTCCCGCTCGAGCTCCTCGGGATCGAGGCGGGTGAGGTCCCGGTGGGTCCTGGTGTGGGAGCCCATCGAGAGGCCATACGCCGCCATCTCGCGGATCTGCTCCCAGCTCAGCGATTTCGGCAAGGCCTCGCCGTCGATCGGCCCCGTAAGAGCCTCCAGGTCGTCGAGGACGGCCGCGCGCTTTGCCTCGCTCCACCCCTGCAGCTGCTTGACCCACGCCTCGGCTGTCGGAGCATCCACAGCGCCGTAGCCGCGTATTACGTCTTTGAGCCTTCGGGCCGCAGACGCCTTCTGGTAAAGCAGGGTGGCGCGATCCCACCAGAACGTCTTGCCAGTGCCCACGTGAGCCGTGGTCAGGAAGATCGCCGCTGGAACCCCATACCGCTTCAGGATCGGGAAGGCGCATCCGTAGTTGTCCTGGTAACCGTCGTCAAACGTGATGGCGACCGACCGAGGCGGGAGGGGAGCCCCTTTCCGCCAGTGGGCCTCCACTTCGTCCAGAGAGACCACCCTCCACCGGTCCGTGAGGTACGCCACCTGCGCTTCAAACGCTTCGACAGAGACAGCCAGCTCCAGTGTTGGCTCCCACTCCTCCACCACCCGGTGGTAGTAGAGGATTGTGGGGTTGCCGTTCCCGCCCGTCACGGCCTCCGGCAGGCCAAACCGGTGTGCCAGGAGACTGACCAGGTGCTTCAGGATCGGGCCAGCCGAGGTGGAGGGCTGCCTCCTGGAGCACCCCGCCGTCGAGCAGTGCGCGGTGGTCGGCGTTCCCGACGAGACGCGCGGCGAGGCGGTCAGGGCCTTCGTGCTCCTCAGGCCGGGGCAAGTCCCGTCGCCCGCGCTGGCGGACGAGCTCGCGTCGCACGTCGCGCGGCGCCTGGGCACCTTCCAGCGGCCGCGCGAGATCGAGTGGATCGACGAGCTGCCGATGACCGTGTCGGGCAAGATCAAGCGTGCAGAGCTGCGCACGCGGCAGCCCGCCGCCGCCAAGGCCCGCTAGTGGACCGGCGCCGACATCGTGTCGAGAACCCGCGGGCACGCCGACCCGGAGCCGCCGGGCAGGAGGGGTCGCGGGAGCCCGTTCCCTCCCAGGGGATAACGGACCGAGCGCGCCCGGATGGAGCCCAGCCGCAACGGGGCAGCGGACGCCTGCCGCGTGGTCCCGCGACCCCTCTGGCGGGCGCCCGGCGGCTCCGGGTCGGGCTGCCTGTGACGCGAGCGCATCGATGAGCGCGTACAACCTCGCCGGCACCCTCGCCCACCACGCCGACCGCGTCCCCGACCGGCCGTGCCTGGTCTGGGGCGACGAGACGATCACCTACGCGGAGCTGGATCGGCGGGCCGCGCGGACGGCGGGCGGTCTCGCCCGCCTGGGCCTCGGCCGTGGCGACGTCGTCGGCGTCCTCCTCTACAACTGCCCGGAGTTCCTGGAGGCGATGTTCGCCGTCGCACGGCTCGGCGCCATCTTCATGCCGCTGAACTGGCGGCTGGCCGGAGAGGAGATCGCCTACATCGCCGGCCACGCGGGCGCGAAGCTGGTCGTCTCCGAACCCGAGCTCGCGACCCTCGCGGAAGCCGCGCGAAAGGCGCTGGCCGATACGCAGGTCGTCGGGGTCGCCGGGACCTTGCCGGGGTGGACCGCGTTCGAATCCCTCCGCGAGAGCGGACCGGCCCTACCGCTCGCGGACGTCGCGGCCGACGACGTCCACCGGCTCATGTACACCTCCGGCACGACCGCCCGCCCGAAGGGCGTGATGATCACGTACGCCAACCTGTACTGGAAGAACGTCGCCCACCTGGTGGAGTTCGGACTGACCGGCGCCGACCGGGGGCTCGCGTGCGGCCCCCTCTATCACGTGGGCGCGCTCGACCTCACGAGCACGACCGTCCTCTACGCCGGAGGCGCCCTCGAGATCCACCGCAAGTTCGACGCGGAGCGGGCCCTCGACGCCTTCGAGCGGCGCGGAATCTCGAACGTCTGGCTCGCGCCGTCGATGGTGAACCAGATCCTCTCTCACCCCTCGCTCGAGCGCCGTGACCTCTCCGGCGTCCGGCTGATCATCGACGGCGGCGAGAAGATGCCCCTGCCCCTCATCGAGCGGCTGCTGCGCGCCTTCCCCAACGCCTGGTTCGCCGACGCCTAGGTGGCCAAGATCGGCTCGGTGGGCAAGCCCTGCCTGCACCTCGAGGTCGCGATCTGGGACGACGGCGACCGCGCCGTCCCGCCCGACGCGCTCGGCGAGATCGTGCTGCGTGGTCCGAAAGTCTTCAGGGGCTACTGGAAGGATCCGGAAGCCACGGCCGCGGCCTTCCGCGGAGGCTGGTTCCACACCGGGGATATCGGCTACCTGGACGGCGAGGGCTTCCTCTACATCGTCGACCGGAAGAAGGACATGATCGTCAGCGGCGGCGAGAACATCGCCTCCCTCGAGGTGGAGCGGGCCCTCTACGAGCACCCGGCGGTCCTGGAGGCCGCCGTCGTCGGCAGTCCCGACCCGCGCTGGGGCGAGGTTCCCGTCGCCTTCGTGGTCTGCCGGCCGGGGGCGCCGGCGACCGACGAGGAGCTTAGGGAGTTCTGCCTGGCACGGCTCGCCAAGTTCAAGGTCCCGCGCGCCGTGCATTTCATCGACGCGCTGCCGCGCAACCCCTCCGGCAAGGTGCTCAAGCGCGTGCTGCGGGAGCAGGCGGGGAAGCGATGACCACGCGGCCGCTCGGGCAGCGCGCGCGGATCACCGGCGTCGGCGACACGGCCTTCGGCGAGCTTCCCGGCTCGAGCGTGCTGGGGCTCCACGCCGAGGCGGCCGCGGCCGCCCTTGCGGACGCCGGCATCACCACGCGCGAGATCGACGGCATCGTCTGCGCCTACAGCCTGGTGGAGCCGCACCTGATGCTCAGCTCGGTCGTCGCCGAGTATCTGGGCTTGCGTCCCGCCTTTTCGGTGGCCCTCCAGCTCGGCGGGGCCTCCGGCTGCGCGATGATCATGCAGGCTGCGCTCCTGGCGGGGACCGGCCGGTGCCGCCACGTGCTGGTGGTGGCGGGCGACAACCGCTTGAGTGGCATGTCCCGTGACGGCGCGGTGGCAGCCCTGGCGCGGGTGGGCCACCCCCAGTTCGAGGTCCCGTACGGCGCCACGATTCCCGCCTACTACGCGCTGGTCGCGAGCCGGTACCTCCACGAGCACGGCGCGACGATGGAGCAGCTCGCGTCCATCGCCGTGACGATGCGGCGGCACGCCACGCTGCACGCCAAGGCGCACATGCGCCAGCCGATCACCGCGGCCGACGTCATGGCCTCGCGCGTGATCGCGAGCCCCCTGCGTCTGCTGGACTGCTGCCTGGTTTCCGACGGCGCCGTCGCGGCGGTGGTCAGCGCGCCGGATGCCGCCGCGGGGACGCGCGACGGCCGGGTGGCGGTCATCGGCATGGGGCAGGGCCACACGCACGAGCACATCAGCCAGGCGCCGAGCCTGACCGAATTCGGCTGTCACGACGCCGCTCGTCGCGCGCTCGGCGAGGCCGGCGTGCGGCCGGCGGATGTCCACGTCGCGGAGATCTACGACTCGTTCACCATCACGCTCCTCGTCGAGCTGGAGTCGATGGGGTTCTTCGAGCGGGGCGGAGCCGGTCCGGCCATCGTGGCCGGCGCGCTCGGACTCGACGGGACGCTGCCGACGAACACGCACGGCGGGCTCCTCTCGTTCGGCCACTCGGGCGCCGCCGGTGGCCTCACCCACGTGGTCGAGGCGGTGCGCCAGCTCCGGGGCGAGGCCGAGCGCCGGCAGGTGCGCGATGCCGAGCTGGCGTTCGTCCATGGCGACGGCGGGATCCTCTCCGCGCACTGCTCGCTCGTGCTCGCCCGGACATGAGGGCGCGCGCCACGGAGCGCTCATGACCGCAGAGGGCAAGCCCGTCCCGGTTCCGACGGCCGAGACACGTCACTACTGGACGGCTTGTCGCGAGGGCGTCCTGAGCTACCAGCACTGCCTCGCCTGCAGTCGTCCGCAGTTCTATCCGCGCACGCTCTGCGTCGGGTGCGGCGGCGCCCGGCTCGAGTGGCGCGCCTCCCGCGGTCTCGGCACGGTGCACGCCGTCACCGTCGTCTACCGGCCGCCCACCGCGGCCTTCAGGCCCGAGGTACCCTATGCCGTCGCCCTCGTCGACCTCGACGAGGGCTTCCGGATGATGGCGAACGTGGTGGGCGGCGCGCCCGAGACCGTCGCCATCGGCGACCGCGTGCGGCTCGTGTGGGAGCAGCGGGGAGATGCGGTCCTGCCGCAGTTCACGCGCGCAGAAGGCGGCGGGCGATGAGCAAGGTGGAAACACCACGGCCTGTGAGGCGGCGCTGACGTATGCTGCTCGCGGGCAGGGTGGCGCTGGTCACGGGCGCGGCGCGTGGCATCGGCCGGGCGACGGCGCTGGTCCTGGCCGAGGAGGGCGCTGCCGTCGGCGTGGCGGACGTGCTGCCGGAGGTCGAGGCGACGGCGGAGGCGATCCGCAAGGCGGGGCGGCGCTCGGCGGCGGCGGTCTTCGACATCGCCGACCCGGCCGAGGTGCGGGAAGGCGTCGAGTCCATCGTGAAGGCGCTCGGGCCGATCGACGTGCTGGTGAACAACGCGGGCATCGTGAACAACGTCGCCCCCGTGGGGCGGATGAGCCACGGCGCCTGGGAGCGCGAGCTGGCGGTGAACCTGTCCGGCGCCTTCAACATGATCAGGGAGGTCGTCGGGTCCATGGTGGAGCGGAGGTGGGGGCGGATCGTCAACGTCTCCTCGATCGCCGCGCTCGGCGGGCTCCACCACCAGGCGGGCTACGCGGCGAGCAAGGCGGGCCTCCTCGGGCTCACGAAGACCGTGGCGCTCGAGCACGCGCGCGACGGGATCACCTGCAACGCGGTCCTGCCCGGCCTCATCGCGACGGAGCTGGTGACGGCGATGCCGGCCGAGATCCGCGAGAGCGCCGTCGCCGCGACGCCGGCGCGCCGTCTCGGCGAGACCGAGGAGGTCGCCCACCTCATCGCGTTCCTCGCCTCCGAGCGCGCCGGGTTCATCAACGGCGTCGAGATCCCGGTGGACGGCGGCATGCGGCTCAACACGAGCTCGCTCGCGAGCCGGCGCGAGGCCAGAGAGACACGGAGGCCAGGATGACGGAGCGCCAGAGCTACTCGGGGATTCCGCTCAAGCCCGTGTACACGCCCGCCGACGTGGCGGGGCTCGACTACGCGGCGCGCCTGAACGACCCCGGCGCCTACCCGTACACGCGCGGCCGCCGGCCGGCCACGCAGGAGGCCGGCGGCTGGATCCAGCACGAGCTGTCGGGCGAGGGGACGCCGCTCCGGTCGAACGCGCAGTTCCGCTACCTGATCGCGCACGGCGCCACCGGCGTGGACGTCATCGGCGACACGCCGACCATGGCCTGGCTCGACCCGGACCACCCGGCCGCCGTCCACGCGGTGGGAACGCAGGGCGTCTCCCTCTGCCGGTTCGAGGACTACCGCGAGCTGTACGACGGGCTGCCGCTCGACCGGATCACCGTCTCCCACTCGCTGCCCGCCCCCTTCGCGATCGCCGGCCTCTACCTCAGCGCGAAGGCGCGCGGCGTCGACCCGAAGGGGCTGCGGGGCTCGGCGATCCAGGTGCCGTTCTACTGCGAGGACTGCGGCTACGCCACCCACATGCCCTTCGCCCTCCGGCTCCGCCTCGCCGTGGACTCCATCGAGTTCGCGACGCGGACGATGCCGAAGTTCCACGCCTTCCTCGAGGACACCTACTACATCAGCGACGGCGGGCTCGACGCCGTGGAGGAGATGGCGCTCGGCTTCGTCGAGATCCGCTACATCGTGCGCGAGCTCACGCGGCGGGGCGTCCCCGTGGACAGCTTCGCCCCGCGCATCGCGATCCTCGTCAACTGCCGCATGGACCTCTTCGAGGAGATCGCGAAAATCCGGGCGACGCGGCGGCTCTTCGCGCGGATGCTGCGCGAGGAGTTCGGCGCGCAGGACCCGCGCTCGCTCGCGGTGAACGTCACCTCGCACACCTCGGGGCTCACGCTGACCGCCCAGCAGCCGGTCAACAACGTCGTGCGGGGGGCCGTGCAGGCGCTGGCCCTCGCGCTCGCGGGCGTGCAGGCCATCGAGATCTCCGCCTTCGACGAGGCGTTCCGGACGCCGAGCCCGGAGGCGCACTTGATCGCGCTCCGCACGCAGCAGACCATCCAGCTCGAGACCAACGTGACGGGGGTCGCCGATCCGCTGGGCGGCGCCTACTACGTGGAGGCGCTCACCGACGAGATGGAGCGGCGGATCGCCGAGATGGTCGCGACGATCGAGGGGATGGGGGACCCGGCCGCGCTCTGCGACGGGAGCTGGTTCCGCGCCCTGTTCCAGAACGCGATGGAGCGCTACGCCCGCCAGATCCGCGAGGGGCAGTTGCTCAAGGTCGGCGTGAATGCCCACCGGATGAGTGACGAGCAGGACACGCTCCTCCGGGAGATGGCCGAGCGGAAGTTCGAGCCCTGCCGCGAGCGCGTCGCCGAGCTTCGCGACCACCGGCGCGCGCGCGACCGGCAGGCGGCGGAAGACGCGCTGTACCGGATGCGGCGGGTGACGGAGACGAAGACCGACAGCCTGATGCCCGCGCTCGTCGCGGCCCTCGAGGCCGGCGCCACGATGGGCGAGATCACGGGCGTGATGCGCGCCGGCTACGGCCATCCCTACGACCCGTTCGGGATGACGGAGTCGCCGGTGTGAGGCCGCTCCGCGTCCTCATCGCGACGCTCGGGCTCGACCAGCACGAGGTCGGCGCCGTCGCCGTCGCCCGCCAGCTGCGGGATGCCGGGATGGAGGTCATCTACCTCGGGCGGTTCCAGCTTCCGCCCGCGATCGTCAAGGCGGCGGTGGACGAGGCGGTGGACGTCATCGGGCTCTCCTGCCACTCCTGGGAGTACCTGTACTACCTCGACGAGCTGATGGCGCTCCTGCGCGCGCGCGGGCTCGCCATCCCCGTCGTCCTCGGCGGCTCCGTGCTGACGGCCGCGGATGCGCGCGCGCTCGAGGCCAAGGGCGTGGCGGCCGCGTTCGGCCCCACCTCGGCCGTCGAGGATATCCCCGCGACGATCGAGCGCCTGGCTCGCGCGCGCTGAGCGCGCATTATTCGCGAACGGTCGTCGCGTGCGGCGGGCGGGTGGCGCAGGGTGCACCTCGAGAGGGATCGCTCGACCACGCGGCACGCGTTCGCTGCCCCCTGGGCGGCTGGGCTCCATCCTGCGCGCGGGTTCCGTGGCCACGCGGCGGGAACGGGTCTCGTCGACCCCTCCCGAGGGCACCCTGCGCCACCCGCCCGGTCGCGCCACTGCCGTTCGTGAACAATGAGCGCGAGCACCCCCCGGACCCGGGCGCTCTGGCGCGGCGTGTCACTACACGTGTCACTATAATGGATGGGTATGCCCGACCTGCGGCGCACGCTCGACCGGCTGGCCATCCACGTGGGCGGGGCGCGCGTCCTCGCGCTCCCGCTCCTGCGCACCCTCGCCGTCCTCGCCGCCGCGGCCTGGGTCCTGCTCGCCCCCCCGTGGTACCAGCGGTCGGATCTCCTGCTCGGAACGGTGATCGCGTTCGTCCTGTACAGCTCCCTCGTGGAGCTGGCCCTGTGGCTCCGCCCGGCGGCCACCCTCCGGCTCAACTTCGGCGTCCTGCTGGTGGACCAGGCCTTCGCGCTCCTCCTGATCCACCTCTCGGGCGGCGCCGCGAGCGCGCTCTTCCTGGCGCTGCCCCTGATCGCGGCGCTCCAGTCGTACTACTACGGCATGGCGCGCGGCATCCTCGTGGCCGCGGCGTCGTCGGTCGCGTACCTCGTCGTGGTCTGGCCGACGCTCGGCGACATCGCGTCCGCGAACGTGGCGATCCGTCTCGTGGTGCTGCTCGGCACCGCGATCAGCGTCGGCATCCTCGCCGACATCGAGGAGCGCGAGCGGCTCCGGGCCGTGACGCTCGCCGCCGAGGTGCGGGAGCGGGGGCGGTTCATCACCAACGTGATCGAGAACCTGAGCGAGGGGGTGTTCGCGCTCGACCGGCAGGGCCGGTTCGTGGCGTGGAACCGGGCGATGGAAGACCGTTACGGGGTGGCCGCGGACGAGGTGCTGGGCCGCCACTACCTCGACTGCTTCCCCGTGATGGCCAGGGAGGCCTTCGCCGAGCCGCTCGCGAAGCTCCTCCAGGGCGAGAGCGAGGGATTCGCGCTCGAGTCGGTGGCGCACGAGACGCGGAAGCGGGGCCGCGTCTTGCTGAACGTCAAGGGCGCGCTCCTGCGCGAGGGGGGCCGGCCGGCCGGCGCGGTCGTCCTCGTCGAGGACATCACCCAGCGGCTCGCGCTCGAGCGCTCGGCCCGCCAGGCCGACCGGCTCGCGGCGCTCGGCACGCTCGCCGCCGGGCTCGCCCACGAGCTGAACAACCCCATCGGCATCATCTCGTCGCGGGCGGAGCTGGTGCTGCTCGACACCGAGTCGCACCCCCTGCCCGAGGAGGTGCGCGAGGACCTCCAGGTGATCCAGCGCCACGCCCAGCGCGTCACGCGCATCGCCCAGGGGCTGCTGTCGTTCGCGCGCCAGTCGTCGGGCGAGCACGGCCCCGTGGACCTGAACCGCGTGGTGGACGAGACGCTGCTGCTCGTGGAGAAGCTCATCGTGCAGGACGGCATCGCCCTCAAGCGCGCGCTCGCGCCCGACCTGCCGCCGATCTGGGGCGACGCCAGCGCGATCCAGCAGGTGGTCATGAACCTCCTCACCAACGCGCGCGACGCGGCGCCCGCCGGCGGCGAGATCTCCATCGAGACGGCCGAGGCTGCCGAGCCCGCCGGCGGGGTGCGGCTGATCGTCCGCGACACGGGCCCCGGCATCCCGCCGGAGCTCCTCCCGAGGATCTTCGACCCGTTCTTCACGACCAAGGCGAACGGCACGGGGCTCGGGCTCTCGATCTCGTACGGCATCGTGCGCGAGCACCACGGGACGGTGGACGTCCACTCGCAGCCGGGCGAGGGCACGACCTTCGTCCTGACCTTCCAGGGCATCAGGCTCAAGGAGCATGCATGACGCCGAGCCGCGTGCTGGTCGTGGACGACGAGCCCGACATGGTGGAGAACTGCGCCCGCATCCTGCGGCGCGCCGGCTACCAGTGCCTGACCGCGACCGACCCGCGGCAGGCCCTGGCGCAGCTCGACGC
>JACPCG010000126.1 GCA_016179925.1 Candidatus Rokuibacteriota bacterium
CTCGCCCGCGACCGCGAGGCGATCCTCGAGCGCGCCACCGAGGTCGCCCGCACCGCGGCGCGCGAGGACGGCGCCGACGTCTTCGTCCTCGGCTGCATGTCCATGGGCTTCGCCGGCGTGAGCGACGACATCCAGAAGCGGCTCGATTTGCCCGTCGTCAATCCGGTGGTCGCAGCGCTCAAGACGGCCGAGATGATGGTGACGATGGGGCTCGCCCACAGCAAGGCCGCGTATCCCGTTCCGCCGAAATTGGAGGTGCCCCGATGACTCGGAGACTGCTCGTCCTCATCGTCCTGGGCTTCCTGGCCCTCGTCCCGACCGCCGGTCCCGCGGCGGCGCAGGACAGCGTGATGGTCTGGGGCGACGCCCTGCCGTCCAACCTCGACCCCCACGACCCGTACGACGTCCCGGCGGCCCTCATCCAGCTGAACGTCTACGACAACCTCTATCGCTATCAGGGCAACCCGCCCCAGCTCCAGCCCTGGCTCGCCGAGAGCCATGCAGCGTCGAAGGACGGGCGGACCTGGGAGTTCACGCTGCGCAAGGGCCTCAAGTTCCACGACGGCAGCGAGCTCGGCGCCGACGACGTCGTGTGGAGCATCAAGCGCATCCTGGGCCTCGGCAAGGCGGCCGCCGGCCCGCTCAAGGCCGCGAAGATCGAGAGCGTCGCCGCCGTGGACAAGCACACGGTGCGCTTCGTGCTCGAGCGGCCCTACGCGCCATTCCTCTCGATCATCCCGGTCGCCACGATCGTCAACCGGCGGGTGATCGAGCCGCACGTCAGGGGCAACGACTGGGGCAACGCCTGGCTCGCGTCGAACGGCGCGGGCTCCGGCGCCTACGTGCCCGACCCGGCCAGCTACATCCCGACCAAGGCACTCGACCTCAAGCGCAACCCGCGCCACTTCATGGGCTGGAGCCACAACCAGAAGCCCATCGACCTCATCCGCGTGCGCCCGGTCGCCGAGACCACCACGCGCGTGCTGGCGCTCATGAAGGGCGAGATCGACGCCGGCGACAGCTACCTGCCGACCGACCAGGTCGAGCGGCTGTCGAAGGTCAAGGACGTCGTCGTCCAGCGGAACGAGTCGATGCGGATCTTCATCATCCGCATGAACAACACGAAGCCCCCGTTCGACAACGTCCACTTCCGCCGCTGCATGAGCCACGCGTTCAACTACGACGCGTTCATCGGCGTCATTCTGAAAAATTTCGCCGAGCGCAACCCCGCGCCGATCCCCAAGAACCTCTGGGGCTTCCCGGAGGGCGTGAAGGGCTACGACTTCGACCTCGCCCAGGCGAAGGCGGAGTGCGACAAGGCCCGGGCCCAGGGCGCGCCCGTGGATCGCGAGATCCAGCTCCACATCCAGACCGCGCTCGACCAGACCACGCAGGCGGCCCAACTGTTCCAGTCGGACGCGAAGAAGCTCGGCCTCAACATGAAGGTGGTGCCGAACACCTGGCCGAACCTCACGGCGTCCACGGGCAAACCCGAGACGACCCCCGACATGTGGATCCACTGGGTGAGCGCCTACTTCATCGATCCGGAGAACTGGATCGGCACCATGTATGATAGCCAGTTCCACGGGACCTGGAAGGCCTCGGCCTGGTACAAGAATGACAAGGTCGACGAGCTGCTCCGCGCGGCCCGCGCGAACCCGAACCGCGAGGAGCGGGCGAAGCTCTACGCGCAGGCGGCGCGCCTCGTCGTCGGGGATGCGCCCGACATCTGGGTCTACAACACGGTGGAGCTGCGCGGCATGCGCGGGCGGGTGAAGGGCTTCAAGTTCTCGCCCGTCGGCAGCGGCAGCGAGCTGCGCTGGATGTCCCTGGCTGCGAACTGACGGGGCCCGAGCGCGGAGGGGGGCGGGCGCCCCCCTCCGCCCCCGTATGCTCAGGTTCGTCCTCCGGCGGGTCCTGCTCGTCCTGCCCGTGCTGTTCGGGCTTCTCGTCCTGACCTTCGTCCTCGTGCGCGTGGTGCCGAACGACCCGTCGGCGGCGCTGGCCGGCCAGAACGCGACGCCCCAGCAGATCGCCGAGATCCGCGCCAAGTACGGGTTCGACCAGCCGCTGATCGTCCAGTTCGGCATCTACCTGCGCCAGGTGGCGCAGGCCGACCTCGGCACCAGCATCCAGTCCGGGCGGCCGGTGGCGCGCGACATCCTCCAGCGGCTGCCGGCCACGCTCGAGCTGACGTTCGCCGCGCTCTTCCTCGGCGCCGGGCTCGGCGTCCCGCTCGGGGTGCTGGCGGCGGTCCGCCACAACACGTGGCTCGACCACGCGCTCCGCTTCTTCACCGTGGGCGGCGTCGCGATCGCGTCGTTCTGGTTCGCGATCATGCTCCAGCTCCTGTTCTCGATGCAGCTCGACCTCCTGCCCCTCCGCGGGCGGCTCGGCACGGCCATGGCCCCGCCGGCGCAGTGGACGGGCCTCCTGCTGCTCGACAGCCTGCTCGCGTGGCGCCTCGACGCCTTCGTGGACGCCGTCCGCCACCTGGCGCTGCCGGCGGTGACGCTGTCGCTCGGCGCCATGGCGACGATCACGCGCTTCACCCGCAGCGGCGTGCTCGAGACGCTCGAGAAGGAGTACGTGCTCTATGAGATCGCCGCCGGGTATCCGCGCTGGTTGCTGGTCGCCGTGTACGTGCTGCGCAACTCGGTGGTCGCCACCATCACGCAGATCGGTCTGCTCTTCGGCGCGCTCCTGGCCGGCGCCGTGGTGGTCGAGTCGATCTACGACTGGCCCGGCATCGGCAGCTACGCGGTCGCGGCGATCTTCACCTCGGACTACAAGGCGATCCTGGCCGTCACGCTCCTCGTGGGCGTCGTCTACTCGATCGTCAACATCCTGGTCGACCTGATCCACGGGCTCGTGGACCGGCGGGTCGCGGCCGAGCTCTGATGCTGGTCCTGCGCAAGTTCGCCCGTGACACCTCGGGCATGGTGGGTCTCGTGATCGTACTGACGGCGGTGGTGGTGGCCGTGCTGGCGCCGCGCCTGGCGCCGCACCCGCTCGACGCCTATGAGTCGCACCCGCTCCGGCGTCTGCAGGCGCCGTCGGACGCCTCTCCCTTCGGCACCGACAACCTCGGCCGGGACGTCCTCTCGCGGGTGATCCTCGGCACCCGCGCGGCGCTCAGCATCGCGCTGCTCGTGGTGGCCGGCGCCATGCTGATCGGCGTGCCGCTCGGGCTGGTCGCGGGCTACTACCGGGGTTGGATGCCTGAGGTGATCATGCGCGTCACCGACGTCTTCCTCGCGGTGCCGCAGCTCATCCTGGCCCTGGCACTCGCCCAGCTGCTCGGGCCGAGCCTCCGGAACGCCATGCTGGCCCTCACGCTGACCTACTGGCCGTTCTTCACGCGCATCGTCTTCGCCGAGACGCGACGCATTCGCGTGTCCGTCTTCGTCGAGGCGCTCGAGGGCCTCAACGCCGGCGCCGGCCGGGTCATGTTCGCCCACATCCTCCCCAACGCGGCGCCGCCGATCATCGTGCGCGCCACCATCGGCATGGGCTTCACGATCCTGTCGGCCGCAGTGCTCGGCTTCCTCGGCATGGGCGCCACGCCGCCTGACCCCGAGTGGGGGCTCGCGATCGCCGAGAGCCGCCAGTACCTGCCGGAGGCCTGGTGGTTCGCGACGTTCCCGGGGCTCGCCATCTTCCTGGTCGTCTTCGGCTTCAACCTCCTCGGCGATGGGCTCCGCGACGTCGTGGACCCGCGCCTGCGCCGGTCGCGGTGAGCGCCGGCGACCTCCTCCTGCGCGTCGAGGGGCTCCGGATCTCGATCCCCACCGACGACGGCGTGGCCCAGATCCTCGACCACGTGGACCTCCGGATCCCCCGGGGCCGGATCGTGGGCGTCGTCGGCGAGTCGGGCTGCGGCAAGTCCACGCTCGCCCGCGCGGTGCTCGGCATCCTCCCCCGGGCGGCGCGCGTGGACGCCGGCCGCATCGTATTCGAGGGCGAGGACCTCCTCGCACTCGATCAGCGCGAGCTGACGCGGCGGATCCGCGGCAAGGAGATCGGCTTCATCCCGCAGGATCCGTTCCTCGCGCTCAACCCGACGTTCAAGGTCGGCACGCAGCTCCTCGAGATCATGCGCTGGCACGCGCCGGACGGCGGCGACGGCGGGGGCGGGCGCCGCGGCGCCCACCGGGCCCGCCTGCTCGACCTCCTGCGCGCCGTGCAGATCGCGGACCCCGAGGCCGCGCTGGACCGCTACCCGCACCAGTTCAGCGGCGGCCAGCGCCAGCGCCTGCTCATCGCCGGGGCGCTCGCGTGCCGCCCGCGCCTGGTCATCGCCGACGAGCCCACGACCGCCCTGGACGTGACCACGCAGCTCCAGATCCTGCGCCTGCTCCGCGACCTGGCGAACCGCTTCGGCCTGTCCATGCTCTTCGTGACCCACGACTTCGGCGTCGTCGCCCAGCTCTGCGACGACGTCATGGTCATGTACGCCGGCCAGTCGGTCGAGGGCGGAGGCACCGCGGAGATCCTCGAGCGGCCTCGCCACCCGTACACTCAGCTCTTGCTCGCCTGCCACCCCGATCGCGCGCAGGACCTCGCCGGCATCCCGGGGACGGTGGCCTCGCCGCTCGCGCCGCCGCCCGGCTGCCGGTTCCACCCGCGCTGTCCCTCGGCGCGCCCGGACTGCGCGGTCGCGCGGCCGGCCACGGTCGTGGACGCGGGCGGGCATGCGGTGGGCTGCGTCCTCTACCACGCCGGCGCCGTGCCGGCCGCGCGGCCGTCGTGAGCGACGTCATCCTGGACGTCGAGGGTCTGGAGACGCTGCTCGGGGGCGAGCGCCGGCTGCTCGGCGCGGCCCGCCCGCCGGTGCGCGCGGTCGCGGGCGTCAGCCTCGCCCTGCGCCGGGGTGAGATCCTGGGCGTCGTCGGCGAGTCGGGCTGCGGCAAGACGACGCTCGGGCGGACGATCCTCGGCATCCAGCGCGAGAGCGCGGGGACGATCCGTCTCGACGGCCGCGTGGTGAGCGGGCTCCCGCCGCGCGAGGCGCGCCGGGCCCGGCACGACGTCCAGTACGTCCACCAGGACGCGGCGGCCGCGCTCGACCCCTGGTGGAGCGTCGGGCGGAGCCTCGAGGAAGCGCTCCTGATCAACGGGATCGGTCGGCGCGCCGAGCGCGAGGCGCGCCTCGGGCGCATGCTCGCCGCGGTCGGACTCGAGCCCGCGCTCGGGCGGCGCTACCCGCACGAGCTCTCGGGCGGGCAACTCCGGCGCGTCACGCTCGCGCGCGTGCTCGTGCTCGCCCCGCGCATCGTGATCCTCGACGAGCCGACCTCCGGGCTCGACCTCTCCGTCCAGGCGACCGTCCTCCGGCTCGTGCGCGAGCTGCTCGGCGAGCTCCGCCTGACCTGTCTCTTCATCTCGCACGACCTCTCGGTCGTGCGGCAGATGTGCGACCGGGTCGCCATCATGTACCTCGGCCGCATCGTCGAACTGGCGGCGACGCGGCAGCTCTTCGAGGCGCCCGTCCACCCCTACACCCGCGTGCTGCTCGCGGCCGCCCCGCGGCTGGTCGCCGGCCAGGACCTCCACGCCGCGCCGATCCTCGGTGAGCCGCCGAGCCCGACGGCCGTGCCCTCGGGGTGCGCCTTCCGCACGCGCTGCCTGCACGCCGTCGACGTGTGCGCCACGCGGGAGCCGGCCCTCGAGCCGGCCGGGGCCGGGCGGACCGTGTCCTGTCATCGCTGGCGGGAGATCCCGGCTGCGCCCGTAACGGCGGACTGATCCGCGCCCAGCCCGACGGCCGCCGGGCGAGCGGCGCCGCCGTCAGCTGTCTTGCCAGCGCTCGTGGTGCGTGCGCTCGGCGGCCGGGATGCGGCGGGGCGGCCCGTGCCGACGGCGGGGATGGCCCACGGGGATCAGCGCGGCGGTCGCGATGCGGGGCGGGATGCCGAGGAGGTCCTTGATCTCCCGCTCGTGGGGCAGGTGGAGCGTCGTGAGCACTGCGCCGAGGCCCAAACCATGGGCGGCGAGGAGCAGGTTCTGGGCCGCCGGGTAGATCGAGGCCCAGCCGGTCGGGGGTAGCAGCGCCGCTGGATCGCCAAACCCGAGACGATCGCGGTCGAGGCAGACCAGGATGAGAACGGGGATCCGATCGAGGCTCTCCGCGAACGCGTCGGGCGCGCCGCTCCGCTCCCACCGGGCGACCTGGTGCCACGGCTGGCGGTTGCCGCCGCTCGGTGCGCACACGGCCAGGTCCAGCATCGTGCGGATCGCCTCGTCGCTGACCGGCTCGTCGGTGAACTCCCGAACTGCCCGCAGCGTCCTGATCCCCTCGAAGAGCGTCATCTCGCGCATGGCTGCCTCCCTTCGCCCTCACACCCTACTACTGCCCGAGGATCGCCTTGGCCTTCTCGCGGAGCGTCTCGGGCAGGGGCGCCGGCCGGCGCGCGTCGAGGTCGAGGTGGACGCCGAACTGCTCGAGCGTGGCGACGCGCAGCCCAACTCCTTGAGGCCGCCCCGAAATCCCTCAGTGGAGGAGTGCCACGGCATCATGGCATCGGTCAGAATCCCGATCCTGTAGACCCTTGGCGCCTGGGCCAACGCGGCTAGGAGGCGGGCTACGATGCCGCGGTAGGTCTCGAGCCAGCTCATGGGTCCCTCCGGTCTTAATCGCAAGGCATTTCCGTTCAGCCGTCGCTCGCCACCAGCAGGGCCCGCGCCTTGTCCGCGAGCGCGTCGGGCAGGGGGGCGGGCCGGCGCGCGTCGAGGTCGAGGTGCACGCCGAACTGCTCGAGCGTGGCGATGCGCCCGCCGCTCGTCGCGTGCGTCATCACGTGCAGGAGGCGGAGCGAGGAGGTGCCGACGTGCATCGGCGCCGACCTGACGAGGACGGGGTCGCCGGGGCGGAGCGCGCCCGTGAGCCCGAGCTGGAACTCGAAGGTCGAGAAGCCGCGGCGCTCGGCCCGCATGTAGCCCGGCGTCATCCCGAAGCCAGCGAGGGTATGGCTGTTGGCCGCCGAGAAGCGGTGGATGTAGGACGCGAGCGCAATCTGCCCGAAGACGTCCATCTCCCAGGGCTTCACGGTGTCGCGCGCTGTGTCGCGGAAGCCCTTGAGCCCGCGCGGTTGCGGGCGCAGCTCGCGCGCCGGGCCGTCCCACGGAACCCGGCGGGCTTCGGCGGCGCGCCGCTGCTCGGCGTAGAACGCCATCGGCTTGCGGCTGGCGAGCTCCACGTGGTGCACGCGCTGCTCCACGGTGGTGCAGAGGGCGCCCGACTCGGAATCGAAGAGCTTGTGGCCGAGCACGAGGCCGTCGGGCTCGACGCCGATGACGCCGCTCTCGATGTGCAGGATGTCGCCCACGCGCAGCTCGCGCTGGTAGCGCACGTAGCAGTCGGTGGTGACACAGCCACGCCCCGAGCGCTCCATGTGCTCGGCGCCGAGCCCGAGCGCCCCCAGCACACCGAGCCCCGCGTCGGCGAAACGCGCGAAATAGTAGGCGACCGTGAGGTGGTCGTTGTGGTCCACTTCCCAGCGGTACACGGTGCCGCGGTAGGTCTCGAGCCAGCTCACGGGTCCCTCCGGCCGCAGACGGCCTGAATCTCCGCCACCCCCTGCTCCACTCCCAATACCATGCCGAGGCTAGCGCAGAACGTGCTGTCCCCGTCGGCGGATCTCCAGGCGGCCATCCAGGCCGACGCCCGGGGCTTTCCGTTCACGACCGAGCTGAGCCTGGCACCCCTGCTCAGTTTCTGGGCACAGGCGTTCGGCAACGACACGTCGGCCAAGGGAACGTTCGCCCGGATCGTGCGCGTAGAGGCCGAGAAGGCGCCCGAGCTCTGCTGCCCGATCACCGACCTCTCCGTGATCGCCCGGCACCGCGAGCTCATCGACGTCCTGATGGCCACGGTCTTCCCGCCGGCGTTCTTCGACCAGGAGTACGGCGCGGCGATGGTGCCCTTCCAGCTCCGGAGCTTCTATGCCACCCCCGCGTTCGAGCGCCTGATGATGGGCGAGGGCGGCGTGCTCCGCGGCCGCGTGAGTGTCGATGCCGAGACGGTGCGCGCGATGCGGCGCATGATCGCGTACCAGCTGGTGCTCGCGCGCGTGTACGGCGTCGAGATGCGCGTCGACTATCCCATGACCCTCACGGTGCCCGACCCCGAGACCGGGCTCGACCGCCACTTCAGGGCGGAGCTCGACCCGCGGTTCATCGAGGTCGAGACGGTCGGCCCGGTGCCGCCGCTCTCCGACGAGGTGCGGGAACGGCTCCGCCGCAACCTCTTCGACGCCGAGCTGCTCCGCGAGGTCCTGCCCGCGGAGAGCTTCGTCTTCCGCGGCTTCACGATCTTCCGGGCCGTCGAGGTGACGGACCGCGAGGTGCTCTCGGCCCTCAAGCGGGACCTGATCGACAAGGAGTCCATCGTCTCGGGCGCCCGCTTCCAGGCGCTCCAGGAGAAGCTCCGGACGCTCTTCCGCCGGCCCGAGCTGCGCGTCGGCCTCGCGGCGCTCGAGGGCGACCAGGTGCTCGTCCTCAACTACGGCGCGCCGTGCGAGCACGCCTGCATCTTCGCCGACTCCAAGCACCACTCGGCTGCGGAGTTCACCGGGTCCGTCTACGAGCGTGCGGTGGTGCAGGGGAGCCCGCTGGTCATCGAGGACCTCGGCGCGGCGCCCGGCCGGACCCCGATCGAGGACGAGATCATCCAGAGTGGCGTCCGCAACCTCATCGTGGCGCCGCTCCACTACCAGGACAAGGTCATCGGCACCCTCGAGCTGGGCTCGCCGCGGCCGGGCGATCTCGACGCGACGCATCTGCCGAAGCTCCAGGAGGTGCTGCCGCTCTTTTCGATGGCGGTCCAGCGCAGCATGGAGGAGCTGAACACGCGCATCCAGGCGGTCATCAAGGAGAAGTGCACGGCGATCCATCCGGTCGTGGAGTGGCGATTCCGGAAGGCCGTGCTCCAGGGCATCGAGCGGCATACCGCCGCCGGCGTGGATGGAGGCCCCGAGCTGGAGCCGATCGTCTTCGAGCGCGTCTACCCGCTCTACGCGCTCGCCGACATCCGCGGCTCCTCGACCCAGCGGAGCCTCGCGATCCAGGCCGACCTGCTCACGCAGCTCCGCCTCGCGAAGGACGTGGTGCAGGCGGCGTACGCGGCCCGGCACCTGCCGGCGCTCGACGAGCTCGCCTACCGGCTTGACACGCACATCGCGCGGATCGAGCAACGCCTGCAGTCGGGTGACGAGGTCGGGATCATCAGCGTCCTCCGCTCGTCCGTCGAGAGCCTGTTCGACACCCTGCAGGAGTTCGGAGTCGCGGTGCGGGAACGGGTCTCGGCCTACCGCGCCGCGCTGGATCTGAGAGTCGGCACGGTCTACGCGCAGCGGCGGCGCTTCGAGGAGAGCGTGACGCGCATCGCCGACGGGATCTCCTCCTACCTCGACCTCGAGGAGCAGGCCGCCCAGGCGATGTTCCCGCACTACTTCGAGAAGCAGAAGACGGACGGCGTGGATCACCAGATCTACGTGGGCGCCTCGCTCATGGAGGACGGCCGGTTCGACCCGCTCTACCTCAAGAGCCTCCGGCTCTGGCAGCTCATGGTCACGTGCGGCGTCGCCCTCCGCGCCCACCAGCTCCGGGACCAGCTTCCGGTCCCGCTCGAGGCGACGCACCTCGTCCTCGTCCAGCACGCTCCGCTCTCGATCCGCTTCCGCCTCGACGAGAAGCGGTTCGACGTGGACGGCGCCTACGACATCCGCTACGAGATCGTCAAGAAGCGGATCGACAAGGCCGTGATCAAGGGCACGAACGAGCGCGCGACCCAGCCCGGCAAGATCGCGATCGTCTACGCCCAACCCGCCGAGGCGCAGGAGTATCGGAGCTACATCGAGTACCTCCAGCACCTCGGATACCTGACCGGTGAGGTCGAGGACTTCGAGCTGGACGAGCTGCAGGGAGTCCAGGGGCTCCGCGCGCTTCGCGTCACCGTGGACCTCCAGAATCCACGAGTCGAGCGGGTGCCGCTCCACGACGTCCAGGCCGCGGCGGGCCCCGCCTCGCGAAACTAGCCCGCACGATTCATGAACGGTCCCCGTGGAGGCGGGCGGTGGCGCACGGGGCGCAGGCTCGGGAGGGGTCGACGAGACCCGTTCCCGCCGCGTGAGCGCGGACCCCGCGCGCCGGATGGAGCCCAGCCGCGACGGGACGCGCGGCCGTCGACCGCGTGGTCGAGCGACCCCTCCCGAGCCTGCGCTCCGTGCGCCACCACAGCGCTTACCGGAGCCGCCTGACCGGATTCCGCAGCAGGCCGACCTTCTCGAGCTCGATCTCGACGATGTCCCCCTCGTCGAGGGCGTGCTCGTCGGGGACCAGGATGCCGGTGCCGGTGGAGAGCACCGTCCCCGCCGGCACGGAGTTGCAGCGGCAGAGCCAGGCGACCAGCTCGTCGCACCGCCGCTTCAGCTCCCGGGTGTTGACCCGCCCCTCGAACCGGACCCGGCCGCCGCGCAGGATGCGGCAACGAAGCTCGAGCGCGTGGGCGTCGCCCACCTCGCTCGGCGTCGCGAGCACGGGCCCCAGCGCGAAGCAGCCGTCGAAGATCTTGGACTGCGGCAGGAACAGCGGGTTCTCGCGCTCGATGTCCCAGGCGGAGAGATCGTTGCCGGCGGCGTAGCCGACGATGCGGCCGCCGCGCCCGACGACCACCGCCAGCTCGGCCTCGACGGCCGTGAGCCGCGAATCCCGGCGGAGGCCGAGCGCCGCGTTGGGACCGACGGTGCGCGCCGCGGTCGCCTTGAAGAAGAGCTCCGGGCGCTCCGACTCGTACACGTAGTCGTAGATGCCCTTGGTCCGCCCGGCCTCGCCGGTGTGCGCCTCGTAGTACTGCATGCTGCGCCGGTAGGTGATGCCGGCGCCCCAGACCTCCGGTGCCAGGAGCGGGGCGAGCAGGTGCGCGCGGTGGGGGGACGGCGTCCGGTCGAGCTCGCGCCAGGGGATCCGCGTGCGGGCGCGCTCGGCGAGCTGCCGCGCGCGGCGCTCGATGCGCGCGGCCGAGCCGCACGTCTCGATCAAGTCGAGGACCGAGCCCGCCCCGGCCTTCGGCGCCGTGATGTCCACGACGTGCTCGCCCTCGACGACGCCGACGCGGGTGCCCTTCGTCGGCAGGTGGAACTGGCAGAGCTTCACAAGTACACAGCCTTCAGCGCCGGCGCGTCGTACCGCAGCCCCGCGGCGGCGCCGACGGGCACCGCGGCCGAGATGCGCGTCACGTCCTCCGCGCCGAGCCGCACGTCCACCGCGCGCACGTTCTCCTCGAGCCGCTCCCGCCGCTTCGTCCCCGGGATGGGGACGATGTCCTGGCCCCGCGCGAGGAGCCACGCCAGTACCAGCTGGGCCGGCGTGCAGCGCTTCTCGCTGGCGATCGCCTCGATCCTGCGCACGAGCTCGAGGTTCTTCGTGAGGTTCTCGCCCTGGAAGCGCGGGTGCGCGCGGCGGCGATCGTCCTGCGGGATGTCCTCCACGGTCCGGATGCGCCCGGTCAAGAGGCTCCGGCCGAGCGGCGAGTAGGCGACGAACGCGATGCCGAGCTCGCGCAGGACGGGGAGCGTCTCCTCGGCCTCGGTGCGGTAGAGCAGGGAGAACTCGGTCTGGAGCGCGGCGATCGGGTGCACCGCGTGGGCGCGGCGGACGGTCGCGGGCGCGGCCTCCGAGAGCCCGAGGAAGCGCACCTTGCCCTGCCGGACGAGCTTCGCCATCGCGCCCACCGTGTCCTCGATCGGCACGCTCGGGTCCACGCGGTGCTGGTAGTAGAGGTCGATCACGTCCACGCCCAGGCGCTTGAGACTCGCGTCGCACGCCTGGAGCACGTGCTCGGGCTTGCCGTTCACGCCCATGGTGCCGTCGGGCTTTCGCATGTTGCCGAACTTGGTGGCGAGCACGACCTTGTCGCGCCGCCCCTTGATCGCCCGGCCGAGCAGCTCTTCGTTGTGGCCCCAGCCATACATGTCGGAGGAGTCCAGAAAATTGACGTTGAGGTCCAGCGCGCGGTGGATGACGGCGATGGACACCGCGTCGTCGCCCTTGCCGTAGATGCCGGACATGGACATGCAGCCGAGCCCGATGGCCGACACCGTCAACGTGCTGTTGCCGAGCTTGCGATAGTGCATGGCGCCTCCTCTGTGGATATCCCGGCGGATTCTACTACGAGGCGTCTCAGGAATTGGACTTCATGCTCCAGCTGACCGCGGAAGAATCGGCCAACTTGAGGTCACAAGGGTGTGACCTTAAGATCCGGCACAGTGGTCGAGCATTCTGCGGAGTGACCGCGCCATTCAGGTGTCTACCCCGCCGCCAACGGATGCAAGACGTCGATCGCCCAGCCCACGTCCAGAGGCTCGCCCAGCCAGCCCGGCGTCGCCGTCCGCGCGTGGAGGCGGAGCCCCTGCGCCTCGTGCCGCGCCCGGAGGGCCTGGACGGGATCGGCGGCGATCGCCGCGGGCGGCGGCACCTCGGGCAGGAGCCGCCCGTCCGGGCGCCGGAACCTGAGCTCACCGTCGGGGTGGCGCTCCACCTGGTAGCCCTCCTCGTGGACCGCGCGGTGGTGCCGGCGACAGAGCAGCGAGAGGTTCGAGAGCGTCGTCGGGCCGCCCTGCGCCCAGTGGCGGAGGTGATGGCCCTGGCCGAAGGGCAGCCCGCAGCCGGGGAAGCGGCAGCCCCGGTCCCGGTGGTGGAGCGCCCGCCGAAGCGCCGGAGGGATGGTCCGGGTGCGGGCGCCGACCTCGACGACCTGGCCATCCGGGCCGTGCCGCATCACCACGCGGCTGGCATCGCACGCCAGGCGCTGGGACGTTTCCGCGGAGACGTGCGCGCCGTCCTCGAGGACGGACTGGCCGGGCGCCTCCGGGTCCGCCAGCACCGGGGCCTCGACATGGACGACCACCTGGTAGCGCTCTCCAGGGGCGCCGGGATCGATCCCGTGATGGAGGGCCGTCTCCGCGAGCAGGGCCAGCGCGTCCGCCTGCTGCTGGGCCAGCGGGGGCGTTTCCGCGGAAACGTCCATCGTGCCGCCATCGCCAAACTTCGCACGCCTCTGCTGATAGAGCGCCTCACGGGCTGCAGCCAGCGCCTGCACGAGGAGCGCGCCGACCTCGGGCGCGAGCCGCCCCCGGAGGACCACCATGCCGTCCTCGTCCGGATAGACGTGCAGGGCCCGGCGCGCGTGCCGCCGGGCGGTCTCGCGGGCCTCGGCAATCCGGTCCACGCGCCGCCAGCCGCGCACGAT
>JACPCG010000127.1 GCA_016179925.1 Candidatus Rokuibacteriota bacterium
GGCGCGCCCGCCGAAGGCGACGACCCGGCCCTGGAGGTCGCGGATCGCGAAGAGCAGGCGCCCGCGGAAGCGGTCGTAGACGCCGGAGCGGTTCTCGCGTTGGATCGCGAGCCCCGCGGCGACCAGCACCTCCTCGGCAACCTTCTCCGCCTTCATGAAATTCAGGAGCGCGTCCCAGCCCTCCGGGGCCAGGCCGAGGCCGAAGCGCCGCGCGACCTCGGGATCAATCCCGCGCTCGGTGAGATAGGCGCGCGCCCGCTCCCCCGCCGGCGTCCAGAGGTGCTCCATGTAGAAACGCGCGGCGAGGTCCATCACGCGGAGGAGCTCCTCGCGGCTCCCGTCGGCGAGCCTGGCGGGGTACTCCTCCGGCAGCGCGATGCCCGCCTGCCTCGCGAGGGCCCGGACCGCCTCGGGGAACGAGAGCTTGTCCTGGCGCATGAGGAAGCCGAAGGCGTCGCCGCCGACGCCGCAGCCGAAGCAGTGGAAGATCCCCTTCCTGGGATTCACCATGAACGAGGGGGTCTTCTCGGCGTGGAAGGGACAGAGGCCCTTCCAGTTCGCGCCCGCCTTTTTCAAGTTCACGAACCGGTTGACGAGATCGACGATGTCGACGGCCGCCCGGATGTCGTCGAGCACCGCCTGCGCGTAGGAGGCCATTACCCGATGCTCCACGCGGTCGGCATCAGCCGACCTTCAGCGCGGCGACGGTCGCGCCCGCGCCGCCTTCCGCAGGCTCGCCGTCACGGAACGAGTCCACCAGCGGGTGTCCGGCGAGGAGGTCGCGCACGGTCTTTCGGAGCGCGCCCGAGCCCTTGCCGTGGATGAGCCTCACGGTCGCGAGGCCGGCGAGGAACGCGTCGTCGAGGTACTTCTCGACCGCGTCGCGTGCCTCGTCCGTCCTCTGGCCCAGGAGCCGCAACTCCGACGGGACAGAGCGCAGGGGCGAGTCCCGTTGCGGCGAGCGGCCCCCTGCCGTCCTCGCCGAAGCCACTCCCCAGTGGGACCCTTCCGCTGCGGGCGCCGGGGACCGCTCGCCGCGCCGCCCGCCCGCCGCTCCGAGCGGACGCAGAGCTTCCACAGGGACACGCACGGTCACGGTGCCGGATCTCACGGTCGCCGTACCTCCGGCCACCGCGACCAGCTCGCCGCTGATCCCGAGATGTTCAGCCGCGACCCTCTGGCCGGGCGCCAGCGTCACCGGCTCGTCGGCGGGCGCCGCCGCGGGGGAAGCGGCCACGAGCGCGTCCACGCGCGCGGCCACCTCGTGCACGCGCGCGCGGCTCTCTTCCAGGGCGCGGCGGGAGCGCTCGGCGCCCTTGAGCCGGTCCCACTCGGCGGCCAGCGCCCGGCGGATGTCGGTCAGGAGCGTCGTCGCCTCCGCCTTGGCGCGCTCGACGATGGACTTCGCCTTCCGCTCGGCGGCGGCTTCCACCTCGCGCGCCTTCGCGAGCTGGAGCGCGGCGTCGGTTCGCCGACGCTCGATCTCCCGCTGGGACTCCGCCTCGGAGCGCGAGCGCGCGTCGAGCGTCGCGAGCAGTTCCGACAGCCTCGCCGCGTGCTCCGAGCGGTGCGCCTGCGCCCGCGCGAGCAGGTCCGACGAGAGCCCGAGCCGCGCGGCGATCGTGAGCGCGTAGCTCTGGCCCGGCTGGTCGTAGCGAAGCCGGAAGGTCGGCGAGAGCGTCGCGGTGTCAAACTCGACGGAGGCGTTGCGGGCGCGGGGATGGGTGGACGCGAAGGCCTTGAGCGGCTCGAGGTGGGTCGTCGCGATCACGAGGGCGCCGCACTCGGCGAGCTCTTCGAGGATCGCCTGGGCCAGCGCGGCACCCTCGTCGGGGTCCGTCCCCGCGCCGAGCTCGTCGAGGAGCACGAGCGAGCGCTCGCCGGCCTCCGTGAGGACCCGGGACACCTGCTGCACGAACGCCGAGAAGGTCGAGAGGTTCTCGGCCACCGACTGGTCGTCGCCGATGATGGCGTGGAGGTCGGTGAAGATCGGGAGCCGTGAGCCCTCGGCGGCGGGGACGTGGCAGCCCGTCTGGGCCATCAGGACCAGGAGCGCCGCCGTCTTGAGCGCGATCGTCTTGCCGCCTGCGTTCGGCCCCGTGATCACGAGGAGCGGGCGCTCGGCCGTGAGCTCGACGTCCACCGGGACGACGGGCTTCGCCGGGTCCTTCCATCTCTGGGCGAGCAGGAGGGGGTGGCGCGCCTTGCGGAGCAGGAGGGTGCGGCCGGGATCGATCGTCGGCGGAGTCGCGTCCATGCGCTCGGCTGCCTGGGCGCGCGCGAAGATCCAGTCGAGCTCGCCCACGGCCGCGACGAGCCGGTCTAGGTCGTCGAGGCGCTCGCGGACGGCGTCGGTCAGCTCGGCGAGGATGCGCGCGGTCTCGTCTTCCTCCGCCCGCACGGCCTGGACGAGGTCGTTGTTCGCCTCGACGACGTGCTCGGGCTCGACGAAGAGCGTCTGGCCGCTCTGCGAGCGGTCGTGGACGATGCCGCGCACGCGCCCGCGCGCCTCGGCCCGGACGGGGAGCACGTAGCGGCCGTGGCGGATGGTGACGTAGCGGTCGGCGAAGAGGCGGTCGGCCTCGCTCGCCTGGAACGCGCGCTCGAGCTCGACCGCGATCCGCCGCCGGCGCTCGCGGATCTCGCGACGCAGGCGGGCGAGCGCGGGGCTCGCCTCGTCGGTGACGGCGCCGTCTCCGTCGAGCGCCGCGCCGAGCCGGCTCGCGAGCTCCGGGAAGCGGGGCAGGGCGCCGGCGAGCGCTGCCACGTCGGGGCTCGCCTCGCTCACCGAGCGGCCATAGGCCTGGAGGCGGGGGGTCGCTTCGAGCATCGGGAGGAGCTGCACCAGCTCGGGGCCATCGAGGACGCTGCCGGGGGTGCGGCAGCGGTCGAGCCCGGGCCGGATGTCGGCGCCGGGGGGGAACGGGGGGGAACCGGAGGTCGCGAGCGCCAGCCGCGCCTGGCGCGTCGTTTCGACGGCGGCCTGGACAGCCCGGGGATCGGTGAAGGGTTCCACCGTCGCCGCCCGCTCGCGACCGAGGTCGGTCTGTGCTTCGTGAGCCAGGAGCGCCCGCACCGCGTTCCACTCGGTGCCACGCTCCCAGATGCGGCCTGCCTCCACCCTACGCCTCATTCGCTCCCGGTCCGATCACGGGAGTGCCGGCGGTGCGTCCAGGAGTGTTGCGGCTAATCGGACATCCGTTCCCGCCGCTTGGCCTTCTTGCGAGCGGCGAGGGCTTTGCGCTTCCGCCGGACGCTGGGCTTCTCGTAGTGCTGGCGCTTCTTGAACTCCGACAGGAGCCCGGCCTTCTCGCACTGCTTCTTGAAGCGCTTGAGCGCGCTTTCGAAGGACTCGTCGGGCTCGATGATGACCTTGGTCACGCTGCTCCCCCACTATATACCACGCGACCCCCCTCGGGCAATCGAGCGACGCCCTCCGGAAATTGCGGCGAGGCTGCTACACTGGCCCGGCTCAAGATCGGATCCGGGAGGGCGTCCGACCGTGACGACCGCCGCCGCGCTGCCCCTGTACACTGTCGTGCCGTTCGTCGCCATGCTGCTCGCGATCGCCGTCTGCCCGCTCTGGATCCCGCACTGGTGGGAGTCGAACCGCAACAAGTTCATCGTCGCCCTCTTGCTCGGCGCGCCGATCCTGGCGCTCTACCTGATGCGCCGGCCGGGGGCGCTCGTCGCGATGGGCGAGGAGTACGTGTCGTTCATCATCCTCCTCGCCGGACTCTACGTGATCTCGGGCGGCATCCTCCTGCGGGGCGACCTCGAGGCGACGCCCCTCACCAACACCGCCTTTCTCGCCCTCGGCGCCCTGCTCGCATCCTTCGTGGGCACCACCGGCGCCTCCATGCTCCTGATCCGCCCGCTCCTCCAGACGAACCGCGAGCGCCGTCACGTCAAGCACACCGTCATCTTCTTCATCTTCCTCGTCTCCAACATCGGCGGCATGCTCACGCCGCTCGGCGACCCGCCGCTCTTCCTCGGCTACCTCCAGGGCGTGCCGTTCGCCTGGACCTTCCGGCTGTGGCCGACGTGGCTCCTCCAGGTGGCGGCGCTGCTGGCGCTCTACTTCGTGTGGGACACGCGCGCGTACACGCGCGAGCCGCTCGCCGCGCTCCAGCGCGACCGCGCGCAGATCGAGCCGCTGCGCTTGCGCGGCGCCCTCAACGGCCTCGGGCTCGGGTGCGTCGTGCTCGCCGTTGCGTTCCTGCACGAGCCCTGGCGCGAGGCCGTCATCGTCACCCTCGCGGCCGTCTCGCTCTGGCGCACGCCGGGCGAGATCCGCCGTGTGAACGGCTTCACCGCCTACCCGATGGTCGAGGTGGCGGTCCTCTTCTTCGGCATCTTCCTCACGATGATCCCGGCGCTCGAGCTCCTGCGCCTGCGCGGCGGCGAGCTCGGCGTGCGCCAGCCCTGGCAGTTCTTCTGGGTGACCGGCATGCTCTCGTCGTTTCTCGACAACGCGCCGACGTACCTGACCTTCCTGGCGCTCGGCCAGGGCCTGGGGCTCGCGCGCGAGGTCGTGGACGTCCCGCACCTGATCCTCGCGGCGATCAGCGTTGGCGCGGTGTCCATGGGGGCGAACTCCTACATCGGCAACGCCCCGAACTTCATGGTGAAGTCGATCGCGGAGGAGCAGGGGATCAAGATGCCGAGCTTCTTCGGCTACATGCTCTACAGCGGCGGGATCCTGCTGCCGCTGTTCGTCCTCGTCACGTTCGTCTTCTTCCGCTAGTGCCGCTTCCCGTGATCCCGCGCTGGCGCGCATTATTCACGAACGGCGATGGCGCGAGCGGGCGGGTGGCGACAGGCCCCGCCCGCCACACGCGACGACCGTTCGTGAATAATGCGCGCTAGACGACGAGCGCGAGGACCCGCGAGGCGGCGTCGGCGACCGCGGCCTCCACGGTGGGCAGCTCGTCCTCCTCGAACGGGGCGAGCACGTGGTCGGGGACCCGGGCCTTGGTGTCCGGGCGCCCGATGCCCACCTTGACCCGCCGGATCTCCGAGGTGCCGAGGCTCTCGATCACCGACTTCACGCCGTTGTGGCCGCCGGCGCTGCCCTTCATGCGGACGCGCACCGTCCCGAGCGGCAGGTCGATGTCGTCGTAGACGAGGATGAGGTCGGCGGGCCCGGCGCCGACCCGGCGCAGCGCCCGGGCCACGGCCGGGCCGCACACGTTCATGAATGCGACCGGCTTGATCAGGTAGACCCTCTCGCCCCGCCATTGGGCCTGCGCGACGTAGGCCTGGCCCTCGCGGCGCCACGACTTCTTGAGCCTCCGGACGAGGAGATCGAGCACGCGCTGGCCCACGTTGTGGCGGGTGTCCCGGTACTCCGGTCCGGGGTTCCCGAGCCCGACCACCACTCGGCCGGTGAGCCGGCCTTGCGCGTGGGCCACGCGGAGCTACTTTTCCTTTTCCGCCTTCTCGGCCTTCTTGGGCTTCTTGCCTTCCTCGGGCGCCGCTGCTTCCTCTTCCTTCGGCTTGCGCTCGGTGAGGACTTCCGGCTCGGTGACCAGGGCGGCCGCCGGCACCGCCGGCGCCGCGACTTCCTCGGCCATCGGCGGTACCACCGTCGCGACCGCCTGGGCCGCGGGCGTCAGGATCCGCACGCCCCCCGGGGCCAGGAGCGCGGCCACGGTCAGCACGTCGCCGATCATGAGCGCGCTGACGTCGGCGTCGATGCGCTGCGGGATCGCGGTCGGCAGGCACGAGACGTCGAGCTCGTGGAGCACGAGGTTCAGGATGCCCTTTTGCTCCCGCACGCCCGCGGCCTCGCCGACGGGGCGGACGGCCACCCGCACCGTGATCGCCCGGTCGGCGGCGACCTCCTGCAGGTCCACATGGAGGAGGTCCTCGCTGACGGGGTCGAACTGGAGGTCGCGGATGATCGCCATCCGCGCCCCGCCGCTCGTCTCGCCGTCGAACTTGAGCGCGAGCAGCTGCGTGGTGCCCTCGCGCCCGTGGATCATCCGGAGGACCGCCTTCGGGTCCACCGTAACCGGCTCGGCCTTGGCGCCGCCGTACAGGATCGCGGGCACCGCGCCCGCGCGGCGCAAGCGCTTGGCGACCTGCTTGCCGGTCGCCTCGCGCCGCGTGATCGTCAGCTCTTGCATCTCCATCGTTCAGGCTCCCTTCGGGTGCATCGGATTCAGACGAACAGCGTCGAAACGGATTCTTCGTCGTGGATGCGGCGGATCGCTTCGCCGAGCAGCGGCGCCACGCTGAGCACCGTGACGCGCGCGGTGCGCTTCTCCGCCGGCACGGGGATCGAGTTGGTGACGACGACTTCCTCGAGCGGGGAGGCGGCGATCCGGTCCACCGCGGGGCCGGACAACACGGGGTGGACGCCGCAGGCGAGGATCCGGCGCGCGCCCTCGCGCGCGAGCGCCTCCACCGCCTGGATGAGCGTGCCCGCGGTGTCGATCATGTCGTCGATGACGACGGCGTCCTTGCCCCGGACCTCGCCGATCAGGTGCATCGCGATCGCCGCGTTCGGGCCCTCGCGCCGCTTGTCGATGATCGCGAGGCCGGCGTTGAGCCGCTTCGCGATCGCCCGCGCCCGCTCCACGCCGCCCGCGTCGGGGGCGACGATGACGGCGTCCTTGAGGTCCTTCTTGCGGAGGTATTCGATCATCACCACCGGCCCTGCGAACAGGTGGTCCACCGGGATGTTGAAGAAGCCCTGGATCTGCCCGGCGTGGAGGTCGAGGGCCAGCAACCGGTCGATGCCTGCGGCTTCCAGCAGGTCCGCGACCAGTTTCGCCGAGATCGGCACGCGCGGCTGGACCTTGCGGTCCTGGCGCGCGTAGCCGTAGTAGGGGAGCACCGCGGTGATCCGGTGGGCCGAGGCGCGCTTCACCGCGTCGATCATGATCAGGAGCTCCATGAGCGTGTCGTTCACCGGCGGGCACGTCGGCTGGATGAGGAACACGTCGGCGCCCCGGACGTTCTCGTTGATCTGCACGTACACCTCGCCGTCCGAGAAGCGCGTGACCTCCGCGTCGCCCACAGGCACGCGCAGGTACTGGGCGATCTCCTCGGCCAGCGGGCGGTTCGCGTTCCCGGTGAACAGCTTCAGCTCGTACGCCATCGCTCCCTCGCTCGAGGAGTGGTTGGGGCGGGAGGATTCGAACCTCCGAATACGGGATCCAAAGTCCCGCGCCTTGCCGCTTGGCCACGCCCCATCGTGTTCACGCCCTCACCCTGATCGCCGGACCGCTCAACGTGCGCACGGCCCAGCAGCGCCAGGACCCACGCGCGACCCGGGCCCGGATCTGCCGCGCGTGGTCGAACGAGCGCGCCACACCGAAGACCGTGAGCCCGCTGCCCGACATCGCCGCGCCGAGGGCGCCCGCCGCCAGGAGCGCGGCCTCCATCTGCCGCACCTGCGGATACTGCGGCGCCGCGACGCGCTCCAGCGCGTTCGCGAGGCTCGCCGCGACCATCGCCGGCCGGCGGCTCCGGAGCGCCGCGACCATCCGGTGCACGCCCCCACCGTCAGAATACATCGCCGGGGTCACGCCCCCATAGATCGCCGCGGTGCTCGCTCCGACCCCCGGGCTCACGAGGACCAGCGCGAGCGCCGTCCCCCCGATGGGCTCGAGCCTCTCGCCGCGTCCCGTGCCGACCGCGACACCGCCCCGGAGGAAAAACGGCACGTCCATCCCGAGCGCCACCGCGACCTCGGCGAGCCGGGCCGGCGGCCACCTGAGCCCCCAGAGCCGGGCGAGGCCCACGAGCGTTGCGGCAGCATCCGTCGAGCCGCCCCCGAGCCCCGCCGCCACCGGAACCCGCTTGTCGAGCGTGATCCGGGCGCCCCGGTTCACGCCCGACGCTTCGCAGAGGGCCCGGGCCGCACGCAGGACCAGATTGGTTCCGTCCCTCGGAACATCGGGAGCCGTCGCGCGGAGCTCCAGGACCTCGGCGTCCTCGATCACCAGCCGGTCGGACAGGTCCACGGTTTGTATCACCGTGGCGATCTCGTGATAGCCGTCGGCCCGCTTGCCCAGCACCTCCAAGACCAGGTTGATCTTGGCCGCGGCACTGAGCACGAGGCGACGGGCTCCCCCCGACCGCTTCGACAAGGGATCGAAGCCTAGCACAGCGGGCATCCGTTTTCAACGGATGCTCTGTATTTTCGCCCCTTTGGGGATCGCCAGCGTGAAGCGGTCAGGGTCGATCCCGGCCCCGACGACGACGTTCCGGTAGGTGACCGAGCCGGTGACGTAGGCTTGCCGGGCGTCGAGATCGAAGCCTGTCGGCGTCTCGCCGTCCCGGCGGTAGATGATCATGACCGGCACCCGCCCCCCGGCGATCTCGACCTGCCGGACCTCGCCCGTCTCGAGGTCCATCCAGACCCGCTGGCGCTGGACCGCGCCGACCAGATTCAGGGAGGGCCCGGCCGCGTCGGGCGGCAGGAGCTCGGCCACGCGCAGGTCCTTTGGCGGGGCGGCTCGCCCGGCGAGGACCGCGACGAGATCGTCAGCGTCCAGCGGCAGACCGAGCACGCGCGCGATCGTCTCGGCTGACGCGGGCCCCACGAGCGCCTCGTTCTTCGCGGCATCGTAGGCGATGAGCCGGCCCGCATGGACGACGACGAGAAAGTAGGGCTGGCCGAACGGTGAGAGCGCCTCGAAGCGCATGGAGTCGGGTCCCTTGACCAGCAGGACGCCCGTGAGCCGCTGGCGCTCGTCGCCTTTCTGGAGCACGACCTCCGCGAGGGTGCGGAGGTCGGTGAAGGCCTGCCAGCGCTGGTCGAGGAGCTCGAGGGCCCGGAGCGCGGCATCGTCCACGGGCTGGCGCGCCGGCGGCGCGGTCGCGCACCCGGCCAGGAGCGCCAGCAGGAGGAGGCTACTGAGAGGCTTTCGGACCACCCTTGACCCGGCGCACCTGATCCTTGAGGTCGTCGAGCTTCTTCTTGACCCCCTCGAGGGCCGGGTCGAGCTGGAGGGCCTTCTCCCACGCGGTGAGGGCCTCGTCGTTCAGGCCGTTCTTCAGATAGGCGTCGCCCAGGTGATCGTAGATCACCGGGTCGGGTTCCTTCGTCTTCTCGACGGCGCGCTTCAGTTCCTTCAACGCCTCGAGATAGCGCCCCTGCTGGTAATACGCCCAGCCGAGGCTGTCGATGAAGTAGCCGTTCTCCGGCTCGAGCGCCAGCGCCTTGTTGATGAGCTGGACGGCCTCGTCGAGATTCTGGCCCTTCTCCGCGTACATGTAGCCGACGTAGTTGTACGCCTCCGCGTGCTTGGGATCGAGCGTGATCACGTGGCGGAACGCCCGGATCGCGTCCTCGAACCTCGCCTGCTTCTCGAGGACGACGCCCAGCTGGAAGTGGAGGTCCTTGCTCTTCTCGTCGAGCGTCAGGCCCTCGGAGAGCGTCTCCGCGGCGCGATCGTACTGCTTGGCGCGGAAGTACGCGGTGCCGAGGTAGAGGAACAGCTCCGGCCGCTTGGGCTCGAGGTTCACGGCGTCGCGGAGGATCGCGATCGCCTCGTCGTAGCGCTTGGCCCGGCCGTGCAGGAACCCGAGCTGCACGCGGGCGTCGATCGAGCGCGGGTCCACGCGGAGGATCCGCTCGAGCTCGACGCGGGCCTCGGCGTCCTTCCCGGCGTCCATGAACGTCGTGGCGAGGAAGTAGCGCGCGCGGAGGTTCGACGGCTCGAGCGCGACCGCGCGCCGGAACGCATCGGCCGCCCGGTCCCACAGCTTCTGCTCGTAGAAGACCGCGCCGAGCTTCATCCATACGCGCGCGTCGCGCGGCACGACCTCCGCGAGCGCCTCGATCTCCGCCTGCGCTTCCTGAAAGCGGCCGAGCCGGATCAGGAGATCGCCGAGCCGCTCGACGAACGCCGGGTTGTCGGGGTTCGCCTTGACGGCGCGCCGGTAGACCGCCACGGCCTCCTCGGGCTTCCGGCGCGTCTCGTAGACGTAGCCGAGCGCCGTCCAGGCGCCGTCGTGGTCGGCGTCGAGCTCGACGGCCCGCGTCAGGCGCGTGATCGCCTCGTCCCAGCTCTCGGTCTCGATCGCGAGGCGCCCCAGGAGGAAGTGGGCCTGGGCGAGCCGCGGCTGCTTCTCGGTGAGCCGGAGCAGCGTGCGCCGCGCGCGCTCGTACGCCTTCTGCTCGACCTGGTAGCGCGCGAGCGCGAGGTAGGGATCCTCCACGTTTGGGTTGAGGGTGATGACCTTGTCGAGCTCCGCCTCCGCCTCGGCGTACTTCTTCTGCGCGCGCAGCAGCTCGGCCAGCGTGATATGGGGGGCGACCTGGTCGGGTGTCAGCTCGACCGCGCGCCGCGCCGCCGCGACGGCCTCGTCGTGGGCCTCCGTTCGCGCCAGCCACTGAGCCAGCGTCGTCCAGAGGAAGGCCGAGTTCGGATCGCGCTTGAGCGCCTCGCGGAGCGCGGGGATCGCCTCGCCGAAGCGGCCCATCACGGCCCCGGTGGCGCAGGCGGCGAGCGCCGCGCCGGCCAGGATCACGCCCGCTCGGCCGACGAGACGGCGGATCATCGCGGCGACCGCCACGCCTTGGTGAGGAGGCGCCGCGCGGCGGCGGCGAGCGCCGGGTCGTGGATGACGGAGGTCGCTTCGTCGATCGCCGAGCGGGCGGAATCGTCCAGGGGCCGCGCGGACAGCTTGGGGCTCCGCGCGGCGGGGGAGGCCTCCACCGGCTCGAGCGCGCCGAGCACAAAGCGCAGCGCGCGGACCTCGGGGAACCGCTCCTGGACGCGCCGCGTGAGCTCCTCGGCGCGCAGGGTGAGCTCGTGGAGCCACGGGGAGTTGTCCACGCCACGCACACGCTGAGGCAGCCGTGGGCGAGCGCCTGCGGCTGCGTCCGCCGCGCCGCGTCGGCGCCGAGAAGCGCGGGCCAGGCGCGCCGGATCCGTTGCTCCAGCAACCGGTCTCCCAGCTGAGGGACGGCGGTGACGAGCAGATCGGCGACGGCGCGCGGCGCTCGGAACCTCATCAACCCTATCATAACCCTTTTTGTCGCGGGGGCCGCGAGCCCCGGTCGAAAGCTTGATATAGTGGCTCCGATCATGGCGAAACCGCGGCGCGGCGACAGTCTCGTGCTCGCCATCGACGACCTCGCGTTCGGCGGGGAGGGCGTGGGGCGCGTTGACGGCTACGTCGTGTTCGTGCGCGGCGGCGTGCCGGGCGACCGGGTGCGGGTGAAGATCGTCGAAGCCCGCTCGCGCTTCGGGCGCGCCGTGATCGAGTCGGTCGAGACGCCCTCGCCGGATCGCGTCGAGGCGCCGTGCCCGTACTTCGGCCGCTGCGGCGGGTGCCGTCTGCAGCACCTGTCCTACCCGCGTCAGCTCGCCTTCAAGGCAAAGCAGGTGCGCGACTGCCTCGAGCGGATCGGCGGCCTCGGCGAGTTCACGATGCGGCCGATCCTGGCCGCCCCCGACCCGTACGGCTACCGCAACAAGATGGAGTTCACGGTCGCGCCGGGCCCCACGATCGGGCTCCACCAGGCCGACAGGTACGACGTGGTCCTCGACATCGAGCGCTGCCTGCTCCAGTCCGACACATTGAACCGACTGCTCGGCGAGTTCCGCCGGGAGACGACGGCGCGGGCGCTGTCCGTCTACGACCAGGCCTCCGGCGAGGGGCTCCTGCGCTTCGTGTCGCTGCGCGAGGGGCGGCACACGGGCGAGGCGATGGTCAACATCGTCGCGGCCACGCCCGACATCGAGCCGCTCGCCGCGCTTGCCGAGCGGCTCGCCGCGCGCGTGCCGGCCACGGCGAGCGTCGTGCTGAACGTGAACGCCAAGAAGGCGTCCGTCGCCGTCGGCACGGAGGAGCACCTCCTGGTCGGCCGGGACCACATCCGTGAGTCGCTCGGCGGGCTCGCCTTCCAGGTGTCGGCGAACTCGTTCTTCCAGACGAACACGGCGCAGGCCGAGCGCCTGTTCGCCGTGGTCGAGGAGGCATGCGCGCTCGAGGGCCCCGAGACGGTCCTCGACCTCTACTCGGGCACCGGAGCCATCAGCCTCCTGCTCGCGCGCCGCTGCCGCTGGGTGTACGGCGTCGAGGTCGCGGCGGCCGCCGTCACCGACGCGGTGCGGAACGCGCGCGCAAACGGGATCGAGAACTGCACGTTCCTCTCCGGGGAAGTCCGTCACGTGCTGCCCGCCCTCGTGCGAGACGGCGTGCGCGCGGAGGTCGTCGTCGCCGACCCGCCGCGCGCCGGCTTCCACCCGAAGGCGCTCCTGGCGCTCGCGGCGCTCGCGCCGGCGCGGCTCGTGTACGTGTCGTGCAACCCGGCCACGCTCGCCCGCGACCTCGGCGACCTCGTCCGCCGGGGCTACCGGCTCGAGTGGGTGCAGCCGGTCGACATGTTCCCCCAGACGCCGCACATCGAGGCGGTGGCTCGGCTCGCGCGGAGCGCATGAGGGTCTACCTGATCCGCCGGCTGCTCCAGTCCGTGCTGGTCCTGCTCGGCGTCTCCTTCGTCGTCTTCTTCATCCTCCATCTCACGGGCGACCCGGCGCTGGTCCTCCTGCCGCCGGACGCGACGGCTGAGGACGTCGAGCGCTTCCGCCAGGCGATGGGATTCAACGACCCGTTCCTCGTCCAGTACGGGCGCTTCCTGGTCGGCGCGCTCCACGGCGACTTCGGCCAGTCGGTGCGGCACGGCGAACCCGCCTTCACCCTGGTGATCGAGCGCATGCCGGCGACCTTCGAGCTCGCCGGCGCCGCGCTGCTCGTCGCGCTGGCGCTCGCGATTCCGGCGGGGATCGTCTCGGCGGTGCGGCGCAACACCCTGATCGACTACGTCTCCACCGTCGTCGCGCTGCTCGGCCAGTCCATGCCCACCTTCTGGCTCGGGATCATGCTGATCCTGGTCTTCTCCGTGCAGTTCAACCTGCTGCCCTCGTCGGGCCGCGGCGGACTCGAGCACCTGCTGCTGCCGGCGATCACCCTCGGGCTCTTCACGACCGCGCGCATCACGCGGCTCACCCGGTCGGGCATGCTGGATGTGCTGAACCAGGACTACATCCGCACCGCGCGGGCCAAGGGCGTCAGCGACCCGCCCGTCGTCTGGAAGCACGCGCTCAAGAACGCGGCGATCCCGATCGTGACGATCGTCGGCATCGAGCTCGGCACGCTCCTCGGCGGCTCGGTGATCACGGAAACGATCTTCGCGTGGCCGGGCGTCGGGCGGCTCTCCGTGCAGGCGATCTACAACCGCGACTATCCGGTGGTCCAGGCTGCCGTGTTCCTGCTCTCGTCCACCTTCGTCCTGGTGAACCTCGTCGTGGACGTCGTCTACACGTACCTCGACCCGCGGATCCGGTTGCGATGAGGCCCATGAAAAGTGCGCTGGCGGGACGGAGCCACGCCGCGCCTGTCTCAGGCCACCCTCGGACACCCGCGGCCTCGCGGACCCCGCTAGAAAGAAATTCGCCGTGATGTCAGGCCGCGCGCACCTCCACGGTGAAGCCGAGGTCGTGAAGCCGGGTAATCAGGCGCCTGGCGAGCTTGGCTTTCTCGCGCCGGTCGAAGTGATCGGCGCCGAGGTCGCGATAGTCCGTGCCGTCTCGCAGCATGTAGTAGGCCGCGGTCAGCATCGAGGCAGCGACGGCGAGAATGGCCTTTTTCGGCCCGCGGCGGCTGCGGAGCCGGACGAACTGCGCGCGGAGGTAGCCGCCGTGGTGGTGGCGGACGGCGCCCCAGGCGGCTTGGACGAGCATGGTCTTGAGCCAGCGGTTGCCGTGGCGGGTGCGGGTGGAGCGGCGTTTGCCGGCACTCTCGTGCAGGCGGGGGCAGAGGCCCGCCCAGGAGATGAGGTGGCCGGCGCTCGGGAAGTGGCTCATATCGACGCCGATTTCGGCGATCAGCACGTGGGCGGCGGTCTCGGCGATGCCGCGGATCGTGGTCAGGCGGGCGACGGCGGCGCGAAAGGGAGCGAGCGCGTCCTCCAGGCGCGCCTCGATCTCGCGGACCGCGGTGTCGAGCGCGTCGATCTGCCGGAGATGCAGCGCGAGGATGAAGCGGTGGTGCGGCGTGATACGCCCATGCAAGGCCTCCACGAACTCGGCGCGCGAGGCTTTGAGGCGAGGGTCGTGCGCGAGGTCGGCGAGGCGCTCGGGGCTGGCCTCGCCAGCGATGAGGGCCTCCAGGAGGTTGCGGCCGGTGACGCCGAGGACATCAGTGAGCACGCTGGCGAGCTTGAGATTGGCGTTCTCGAGGGTCTTCTGGATGCGCAGGATATGGCGGGCCCGTTCGCGCACCAGCTGCGTGCGGGTGCGGGTGAGGTCGCGCAGGTCCTGAAGGGGCGGGGCCGGCACGAAGCTGCCGCGGATCAGGCCGTGGGCGAGGAGGTCGGCGATCCAGGTGGCGTCGTTCACATCGGTTTTGCGGCCCGGGATGTTCCGGATGTGCATGGCGTTGGCGAGGACGAGTTCGAAGCTGCCCTCGAGCACATGCCAGACCGGCTTCCAGTAGACGCCGGTCGCCTCCATGGCGACGTGGGTGCAGCCGCGGGCCGTGAGCCAATCGGCGAGGGCCAGCAGGTCCCGGGTTGTCGTGCCGAAGGTCTTCACCTCGTGCGTGGCCTTCTGGCCGGTGACGAGCCTCGCGCACGCGACGACGCTGTCCTTGTGCACATCGAGTCCGGCGCACTTGGGGTGGATGACATCCATGCTGACCTCCTGAGTGGGGTGGGAACGACACTGGCGTGGAGCCCCCGGGGGCGGAAGCTAGAAAGCGCACTCTCCGGTCGTCGACCGGTGGTCGCAGTACGGGGTGCTCGTGGGGCTCCGGGTCCGACTACAATACGGGCTCTCGGCACCATTGCGAGGCCGACCTCCGTGCCAGCGCCTGGACGCGAGTGTAGCTCTTCCCGCATTTCATCCGACGTGGGTCCGCGAAGCGGGTGGGGCGGGCGACTACAATGAGCGTGCCGGCCGACGCCATCGCGCTGCCCACCGAGCGCGCTGCGGCGCGCCGCGAGTGGGTCGTGTTCGTGCGGCGCCTCGCACGCCGCCGGACCGCGCTCTTCGGCCTCGTCGTCGTTGCGGTCGTGTTCGGCGCCGCATTCGGGGCGCCCTGGCTCACGGCCTACGACCCGACGGAGCAGGACATCACCAACCGGCTGAAGCCGCCGGGATCGCCGGACCGGAGCGGGCGCCTGCACCTGCTCGGCACCGATCACCTCGGCCGGGACCTCCTCGCCCGCGTGATCTTCGGCGCGCGGCCCGCGCTCATGGTCGGCTTCGCCGCGGTGGCGATCTCGGGGATCCTCGGCATGGTCGTCGGGCTCCTGTCCGGCTACTTCGGCGGCCGGACCGACGACGTGTTCATGCGGCTCGCCGACATCCAGCTCGCGTTCCCGTTCATCCTGCTGGCGATCGCGGTCATCGGCGTCCTCGGACCGAGCCTGCCCGTCATCATCGTCGTCATCGGCGTGTCGAGCTGGGTGGTGTACGCGCGCGTCGTCCGCGGCTCGGTGCTGTCGCTGCGCGAGCGGGAGTTCGTGCAGGCGGCGCAGGCGCTCGGCAGCGGGGACGGCCGCATCCTGGTGCGCCATGTCCTGCCGAACGCGCTCACGCCGTGGCTCGTCGTGGCGACGCTCGACATGGCGCGCGTGATCGTGATCGAGTCGGCGCTGTCGTTCCTGGGCCTGGGCGTCCAGCCGCCGACGCCGACGTGGGGCGGGATGCTCGCCGACGGGCGCGTCTACATCTCGACGGCGTGGTGGCTCGCGACCTTCCCCGGGCTCGCGATCCTGATGACGGTGCTCGGCATCAACCTCTTCGGCGACGGGCTGCGCGACACCCTCGACCCCCGCCTGAAAGTCTGACGCGCGCCGCGGCCGGGCGGGAGCCCATTCCCTCCAGACGCAACGGGTCTCGGATGGGCTCCCACCCGGCCCCCGGGCCTCCGCTCGCCCGCACCCGACGTCAACGACGGAGCAGCCGGCGCGCGATCAGCCCGAGCGCGGCGGCGGGCGCCGTGAGCCACAGCATGCCCGAGGCGACGCCGGTGAGCGCGTTGACCGCGAGCACGGCGGCGCCCCCGACGGCGGCGATCCAGAGGAGGACGGCCATCCCCAGCTCCACCGTCGCGCGCCAGCCGAGCCGCACGGCGGCGAGCGCCGCGACCGCGCCCGCCCCGTCGATCGCGACATCCATGGCGCTGCCGGTCCGTGAGGCCTGCAGGGACTGGAGGAGCTCGTCGAGACACGCCCACGCCAGCGCCATCGCGAACGCGCCCCACGCGGCGGCGCGCCCGCCGAGCCACCGCCCGCCTGCGAACGCCCGGAACCAGAGCGCGACGAGGATCGCGTATTCGGTGAGGTGCCCGCCCTTGCGGAGGAGGCCGTGGATCGCGCCCAGCTGGGCCGGCGTCGCCCACGGCAGGAGCCAACGCAGGAGCGGGAGGAGAAACGGGCCGGTCTGTTCGGCGCTCCCGGTGTCGAACGAGAAAAAGAGGATCACCGCCATCCAGACGACGGGGGGCAGCCAGTAGGCGGCGGGGCGCATCCTCTGTGTATGATACAGGCCGTGACGGACGTGGACTGGGGCTATCTCCTGAAGTAGTCGGTCGGGGTCCGCGGGCCGTGCTAGAGTGGGCGCGATGCTCGTCGCGATCCTCGACGATCTGCTGACCTCACCGTCGACGGGGCCGTGCATCACCGCGACCCGCCACTTCGCCCCGCGTCCCCCCGTCCTGGCGCCGTTCCCCTCGTCGCTCGACCCGCGGATCGCGGAGGCGCTCCGCGCGCGGGGGATCAACGACCTCTACTCGCACCAGGCGCGGGCGTGGGAGCTGATCGAGAAGGGCCACCACGTCGTCGTCGTCACGCCGACCGCGTCGGGCAAGACGCTCTGCTACAACCTCCCCGCCCTGCAGTGCCTCGTCCACCGGCCGGACGCGCGCGTGCTCTACCTTTTCCCGACGAAAGCGCTGGCCCAGGACCAGCTCGCCGAGCTCGAGGAGCTGGCGAAGACGCTCCCCGAGATGCGGATGTTCACCTACGACGGCGACACCCCCCAGGATGCGCGGCGCGCGGTGCGCGCCCGTGCGAACCTCGTGCTGACGAACCCCGACATGCTCCACTCGGGGATCCTGCCGCACCACACGAAATGGGCCACGCTCTTTCAGAACCTCCGTTACGTCGTGATCGATGAGTTGCACGCCTATCGAGGAGTGTTCGGCAGCCACCTGGCCAACCTCCTGCGTCGGCTGCGGCGCATCTGCCGGCATTATGGGTCCGCCCCGCAGTTCATCATGGCCTCGGCCACGATCGCCAACCCGGGCGAGCTGGCCCGGCGGCTCACCGGGGAGAACGTCGAAGAGCTCGCGGAGAGCGGCGCGCCGACCGGTGCGAAGACGTTCGTGTGCTACAACCCGCCGGTCGTCAATCCCGAGCTGGGTATCCGGGCACCGTACCTCGGCGAGGCCTCGAAGCTCGCGACCCGGTTCCTCAGAGAGAAGATCGCGACGATCGTCTTCGCCCAGAGCCGGCTCGCGACCGAGGTGTTGCTCGGCTCGATCAAGACCAGCGTCGCCGACAGGACCGGCGACAGCGGCATCGTCCGGGGCTACCGTGGCGGCTACCTGCCCACGCGGCGGCGCGCCGTCGAGAAGGGGCTGCGTGAGGGCGACCTCCTGGGCGTCGTGTCCACGAACGCGCTCGAGCTCGGCGTCGACATCGGCCACCTCGACGTCGCGGTGCTCGCCGGGTACCCGGGCGCGATCGCCTCGCTCTGGCAGCAAGCCGGGCGCGCGGGCCGCCGCTCGGGCTCCTCGGCGGCGATCTTCGTCGCGACGAGCGCGCCGCTCGACCAGTTCATGGTGACGCACCCGGAGTACCTCTTCCCGAGCACGCACGCGTGAACCCCGACAACCCGTTCATCCTCGTGAACCATCTCAAGTGCGCCGCGTTCGAGCTGCCGATCGCCGACGACGAGAAGTTCGGGGAGCTGGACGTGCGGAAGCTCCTCGCCGCGCTCGAGGACGAGGGCGTGCTCCACCACGCGGGCTCCCGGTGGCACTGGGCGGCGGAGACCTACCCGGCCGACCACATCTCGCTCCGGACGGTGACGAGCGACAATTTCCTCGTCATCGACACGGCGGCGCGCGACGAGAAGCAGACCAAGCGGCGCCAGATCATCGCCGAGGTGGACTGGGGGAGCGCGTTCGCGACGGTCTACCCGAAGGCGGTCTACCTCGTGGAGAGCGAGCCGTACGAGGTCCAGGAGCTGCACTTCCGGGAGGACGAAGAGAAGGTCGCGTACGTCAAGCGCGTCCAGGTGGACTACTTCACCGACGCGATCAGCGCCAAGGGCGTCTGGATCCTCCAGCGGTTCGCCGACCAGGGCCGCCCCGCGTACCTCGCCGAGCAGGGCGAGGTCCTCGTCGCCGAGAAGGTCGTCGGCTTCAAGAAGATCAAGATGGGCACGCTCGAGAACGTCGGCTCGGGCGAGGTGGAGCTGCCGCAGCAGGAGATGCAGACGACCGCCGCGTGGCTCACGGTGGCGCCGGAGACGCTCGCGCGGGTGAGCCCCTCGCGCGAGGAGCTGATCGACGGCCTGCGCGCCGTGACGTACCTGCTCCACCACCTGGCGCCGATCTTCCTCCTCTGCGACATCCGCGACCTCGGCTCCTGGCTCGGCGACACGACGCCGACGGAGCCTGGAGCGGTGGCGACGCGTGAGTCGGCGAAGCGGCGGCTCATGAGTGCCGAGCGGTTCAACCCGACGATCTATCTCTACGACTCCCACGCGGGCGGCATCGGCCTCGCCGAGCGGGTCTTCGAGGTCCTCCCGCAGCTCCTCGAGCGCGGGCTCGCGACGCTGGATGCCTGCGCCTGCAAGGTCGGGTGTCCCTCGTGCGTCGGGCCCGTCAACGAGGTCGGCCGCAAGGCCAAGGCGACGGCTCAGGCGCTCCTGCGCCTGCTCACCGCCTGAGCGCCCCGTGCCGTCGCTCGACGATCTCCGCCGCGTCGTCCGGCGCATCGAGACGCGCCGGCCGCCGCGCCCCGCCGCCCCGCCGGTCCAGGAGGTGCTCGGCGGCGAGCTCCACGACACGGGCGCGGGGCAGGTCCTCGTCGTGCGCCGCGAGTTCCCGCTCTCCCACCGCCACGGCCGCTACGCGCTCGGCGCGGCCTTCGAGGCCCCGCTCGATCTCCTCTCCGCCGCCGCGCGCGCGGCGGCGCCGGTCGGCGAAGCGCGGGGGCTCCTCTTCCTCGACACCGAGACGACGGGGCTCGCCGGGGGCACCGGCACCTACGCCTTCCTCGTCGGCGCCGGCTGGCTCGAGGACGAGCGGCTCGTGCTGGCCCAGTACTTCATGCGCGACTTCGACGACGAGCCGGCGCTCCTCACGGCGCTGGTCCCGCTCTTCGAGCGGGCGAGCGGCGTCGTGACCTTCAACGGCGCGGGCTTCGATCTCCCGCTCCTCGAGACGCGCTTCGTGCTCGCCCGCCACCGCTGGCCCCACGATCTCCCGCACCTCGATCTCCTGCGCCCGTCGCGCCGGGTGTGGACGGGGCACTTCCCCGACTGCCGGCTCGGGACGCTCGAGCGCGAGGTCCTCGGCCTCGAGCGGGAGGACGACGTGCCCGGCGCCCTGATCCCCGCGCTCTACTTCGACTTCCTCCGCTCGCGGCGCGCGGCGCCGCTCCGCCGCGTCTTCGACCACAACCGCGACGACATCCTGTCGCTCGTCTCCCTCCTCGGGTGGTTCGGCCGGGCGCTCGTCGTGCAGGACGATCTCGAGGCGGACGAGCTCGCCGGCCTCGGCCGGCTCTGGGAGCCGGCGGACCTCGACCGCGCGCTCGCGTGCTACCGCGCCGCGCTCGCCGCCGGGCTCGCGGGCCCCGCGGCGCAGCGGGTGCGCCTGCGCCTGGCGCGCTGGGAGAAGCGCGCCGCGCGCTGGGACGCGGCGTGCGCGCTGTGGGAAGCCGCCTCCCGGCACGAGGCGTTCGATCCCCTCCCGTGGGAGGAGCTCGCGAAGTTCCACGAGCACCGCCGGCGCGACCTCGCCGCCGCGCGCGCGATCGTCGAGGAGGCGCTCGACCTCGCCGCCGCCGCGGGCGCGCCGGAGCGGACCCGTGACGCGTTCGCCTATCGGCTGGGGCGGCTCGAGCGGCGCCTCGCCCCGCCGGGCTGCGGCCGCGCGTAGGGGCGGGCGCTGACGCTGGTCACGCTCGCCCGGCGGCCCGACTTGATCCCCCAGGTGCAGGGCCTCCTCGACTCGCTGTGGCCCCGGACGATGGAGTTCATGAGCCACGACGCGGTCTGCGGCCGCCACTGGGGCTCGCTCTATACCGAAGTTCCCGTGCAGCACGCGAGGTAAGTCCGCATCACCGCGTCGAAAACTGTCGGTTCCAGACCATATCTGTAGCCAAGAGTAATAGGCGGCCTTG
>JACPCG010000128.1 GCA_016179925.1 Candidatus Rokuibacteriota bacterium
CCCAGATTGACCGGGTCCGCAGCAACAATCAGTAATGCCCCTGCCGCGTGAGCAATCTCTGCGGCTGCCGCGACATCTTCCAAACAGCCGTAGAAGTTCGGGGTCTGGACGACGAGCGCCGCGGTCTTCGGCCCGACGAATTTCTTCGCCGCGGCGAGCTCGGTCACGCCCTCGGGCGCTCCGGCGTCGCGGAGCTTGATCCCCGGCCCCTCGCAGTAGCTCGCGGTCACCCGCCGGTAGAGCGGGTGCACGCCACGCGAGAGGACGACCTCGCTTCGATCCGTGACGGCGTGCGCCATCAGCGCCGCCTCGGCGAGCGACGAGGCGCCGTCGTAGATCGAGGCGTTGGCGACGTCCATCCCCGTCAGCTCGGCGACCATCGTCTGGTACTCGTAGATCGTCCTGAGCGTCCCCTGACTGGCTTCGGGCTGGTACGGCGTATAGGCCGTGAAGAACTCGCCGCGCGCGATCAGGTGGTTGATCGGGCTCGGGACGTAGTGGTCGTAGGCGCCCGCGCCCATGAAGCAAACGTGGGAGTCGGCGTCCGCGTTCCGGTCGGCGAGCGCCTTCGTGTGGCGGATCAGCTCGGTCTCGGCGAGCGCCGGCGCCAGGTTGAGCGGCCGCGACAGGCGCGCCTTCGCCGGGATCTTGACGAGCAGCTCGTCGATCGAGCCGGCGCCGATCACCCGGAGCATCTCGCGCTGCTCGGCGACGGTGTTCGCGATGTAGCGCGAGGCCATCAATGGCCCCCCTGCGCCAGGAACTCCTCGTACTGCGCCGCGGTGAGGAGCGTGTCCCATTCACCCACGTTCGACGGCGCGATCACGATCATCCAGCCTCGGCCGTACGGGTCCTGGTTGACGGTCTCGGGCTTGTTCGGAAGATCGGCGTTGACCTCGACGACTTCGCCGGAGACCGGGGCGAACAGGTCGGAGACCGCCTTCACCGACTCGACGACGCCGAAGGGCTTCTTCGCCGTCACCCTGGCGCCGACCTTCGGCAGTTCGACGAAGACGACGTCGCCGAGCTGCTCCTGCGCGTACGCCGTGATGCCGACGCGCACGCGGGCGCCGTCCTGTTTCGCCCATTCGTGCTCGCGCGTGTACTTGAGGTCCGTGGGAACGTTGGGCATCGTCACCCCTCTCCTTTAGATTCGCCGTCGGAGCGCCTTCGCAGGGCCTCCGGCGCTCGACGGTCGGCCGCTCAACCCGTTCTCCTGGTCTCCGTTCGCCGTCGGAGCGCCTTCGCAGGGCCTCCGGCGCTCGACGGTCGGCCGCTCAACCCGCTTTCTTCACTCTCGACGGATAGAACGGCGTGCGAACGACGCGCGCGGCCTTCGCCTGGCCGCGGACCTCGACGTCGAGCGCGGTGCCGATAGCCGCGAGCGCGGTCTCGACGTACGCCATCGCGATGTACCTGTCCACGGAGGGCCCGTACGAACCCGAGGTCACGACGCCGACCGGCCGGCCGGCCTTGTGGACCGCGTACCCGTGGCGCGCGACGGCCTTGTCCACCATCTCGAGGCCCACGAGCTTGCGGCGCACGCCCTCGGCGCGGACCTTCTCGAGCGCGTCCCGGCCGATGAAATCGCCCTTCGCCGGCTTCACCACCCAGCCCAGCCCGGCCTCGAGCGCGTTGGTCGTCTCGTCGATGTCGTTGCCGTAGAGCGCGTACTTCATCTCGAGCCGGAGCGTGTCGCGGGCGCCGAGCCCGATCGGCGCCGCGCCGTCGGCCCGGCCCAGATCGAGCAGCGCCGCCCAGAGCCGCGCGGTGTCGGCCGCGGGGACGTAGAGCTCGAAGCCGTCCTCGCCCGTGTAGCCCGTGCGCGAGACGAGCGTCGAAACGCCCCTGACGGTGCCGCGGACGAAGCGATAGTAGCCGAGCTTGGTCACGTCGCGGTCGGCGACCCGGCCGACGAGCGTCTCGGCCTTCGGCCCCTGCACCGCGATGAGCCCCGTCTCCTCGGAGACGTTCCGCCAGCGGGCCTTCGTGCCGCGCTCGGTCGATTGATTCACCCAGGCCCAGTCTTTGTCGATGTTCCCCGCGTTCACGGTGAGCATGAAGCGGTCGGGGCCGAGGCGGTAGACGGTGAGGTCGTCCACGATCGTGCCGTTCGGGTAGCAGAGGACCGAGTACTGGACCTGGCCGTCCTGGAGTGCCGCGACGTCGTTGGTGGTGAGGTACTGCAGGACGGCGAGGGCGTCCGGCCCCGCGATCTCGAACTCGCCCATGTGGCTCACGTCGAAGAGCCCGACGGCGCTGCGGACCGTCCGGTGCTCCTCGACGATGCCGGCGTACTGCACGGGCATCTCCCAGCCGCCGAACGGCACCATGCGCGCGCCGGCCTTGACGTGCGCGTCGTAGAGGGGAGTGCGCTTGAGTGGCGTGTCCACGGGCGATCCAGTAGACCATCGCCGCCCGGCGACGGTCAAGGGCGGCCGGGGGAATTGAGCCGGGCGCACCACTCTTCGATCGCCCGGCGCATCTCGTCGGGCCGCTCGGTGGGGATCCAGTGGTGGGCGTCGAGCGTGACGATCGTGCAGTTCGGCATCGCCCGGAGGAGGCGTTCGGTGAGCGACGGGTCGCTGAAGGCCGTGCCCCTCGAGAGCAGCGCCAGCGCCCGCGTCCGGACCGTGGCGAGGTCGGGCAGGGCGCTGCTCACGGCGATGAGCGACTGGAGATAGGCCCCGCTGGCCGTCGTGCGGAGATCGAGCCAGGGCGCGGCGTAGCGCTTCACGAGCGCGTCGGCCGTGCGCGCCCGCACCATCGCGGCGCGGGTCTCCCGGTCGAGCGCTTCGAGATCGAGCGGGACGAGGGACCGCCGGTGGAGACCGAGGGCGTTCAGCGCGCGGATCAGCCGGACGACGGGGACGAACAGCGGCCTGAGGCGCGCGATCCTCCCGAGTGTGCCGGTGAGCGCCTGGCGCAGCATCGGCTCGATCAGGACGAGCCCCGCGGCCCGGTCGGGATACCGGCTCGCGAACTCGATCGCGACGTTGGCGCCGAGGCAGTGGCCGACGAGGACGGCGCGCGGGTATCCCTCGACCTCGAGGATCTCCGCGAGGTCGGCGCACCACTCGTCCATCCCGATGCGCCCGCGGTGGAGCGAGCCGCCGTGGCCGCGCAGGTCGAGCCGCAGGAGGTCCCACGAGCCTGCGAGCGACGTGCGGGCCACGAACTCGGACCAGCGCGTCAGGTTGCTGGCGAGGCCGTGAAGCAGGACGGCCAGCCGGCGCTGCGGTCCCGAGCCAAGGATCCGGTAGGCGACGGCTGCGCCGTCCCGCGTCGTGAGGGTGCGGGCGGTTTCCAGACGCCTACCGGCCTTCGGCGCGCTTCACCTCACCGTGTACCCGCGGCCCTGCATGCACGCGCCATAGGCGCGCTCGTACCCTTCCTTGTTCTTCGAGTACTGGTACGCGCCGCCGCCGACCGCACCGCCGACGCCGCCGATCACGGCGCCCGTCGCGGCACCGCGGCCCGCGCCGGTGCCCGTCGCCGCGCCGACCGCGGCGCCGACCGCCGCGCCACCCACGGCACCGAGGACGGCGCCGACGCCGGCACCCTTGGCGGTCTCGGTCGCCGGGTCGTAGCCCGTCTGCTGCTTCGCCCACTGCTGACACTCGTTGGCGTCGCGCTGCTGCTGCTCCGGCGTCTGGCCCTTGGCCGGATACGCGACGGTGGACGGCTGCGGCGGCGCGGACGCCGCGCAGCCCGCAAGAACGATCGCCACGAGAACCGCGGAAGCGCTTTGCTTCATGTCGATTCCTCCCTCGATAGCTCCGGGTCCGCGCCCGCTGCGCGGTCAGGCTTTGGGCAACCACTCCCTCAGCGGCTTCACCTGGCAGCCGGCCTTCTCGAGCGCCTCGCGCACCGCGCGCACGATCTTCGGGGCGCCCGGCGTGTCGCCGTGGCAGCAGATCGTCTCGACGGCGATGTCGATCTCGACGCCGTCGAGCGTGCGGACCTTGCCGGCCACCGCCATCCGCACCGCCTGCGCGGCGGCCTGCGCGGGGTCGGTGATGAGCGAGCCCGCGATCTTGCGCGAGACCAGCGTGCAGTCCACGTTGTACGCGCGATCGGCGAAGCCCTCCGAGGCGACACGCACGCCGCGCTTGCGGCAGGCCGCATCGTACTTGCCGGAAGCGAGCGCCATGAGGATCAGGTCCTTGCCGCCGGACTCCAGCACCGCCTCCCCCGCGGCGACCGCGAGCCCTTCGTCCTTCTCCATCATGTTGTAGAGGATGCCGTGCGGCTTCATGTGCTGGAGCGTGCCGCCCGCCGCGCGAACGAACTCGCGCAGCGCGCCGGTCTGGTAGCAGAGGTAATCCTTCACCTCCTGGGGCGTGACGTCCATGACGCGGCGGCCGAACCCCATGAGGTCGGGCAGGCTCGGGTGCGAGCCGATCGCGACCCCGTGCTTGAGCGCGAGCTCGACGGTCTTGCGCATCACGTGGGGGTCGCCGCCGTGGTAGCCGCACGCCACGTTCGCCGAGGTGATGAAGGGCATGATCTCCGCATCGGCGCCGAGCGTCCAGCGGCCGTAGCTCTCGCCCATGTCGCAGTTCAGATCAATGGACTTCGTCATCTCTTTCCTTTCGCCGTCGAGGCGCCTCCGCGCCCGACGTTCGGGCCGATTACGCTCTCGCTGACACGCGGGCCAGCGCGTTGACGAAGCGGTCCACGTCCGTGTCCGTCATCGCGAGCGAGCAGGCGCCGAGCCCCCGCTGCGTGAGGAGGATGCCCTCGTTCAGGAGCCCCAGGAAGACGCGCATCGGCGCCTCGGCGTCCTTCGGCCGCGCCGACCGGTAGTCGGTGAGCGGTTCCGTCGTCCAGTGCAGCCAGAAGAGCGAGCCCGCGCCCGACACCTGCCCCTTGCGGCGCGTCGCCGCGAGCAGGCGCGCGACGCCGCCGCGCAGGCGGTCGCCCAGCGCGTCCAGGCGCGCGTACGCCTCGGGCGTCAGCGCGTTCAGCGTGGCCACGCCCGCGGCCATCGTCACCGGGTTCGCGTTGAAGGTCCCGCCGTGGCTGATGCGGGCGCCGCCGCGGCGCGGGTCGTAGAAGTTCATGATGTCCGCGCGGCCGCCGAACGCGCCGACCGGGAGACCGCCGCCGATGATCTTGCCGAACGTCGTGAGGTCGGGCCGGACGCCCAGGCGTTCCTGGGCGCCGCCCCACGCGACGCGGAACGAGATCACCTCGTCGAAGACCAGGACGATGGAGTGGCGCTCGGTCACCGCGCGCAGGCGCTCGAGGAAACCCTCGGCCGGCGCCAGGAGCCCGGCGTTGCACATGAGCGGGTCCACGATCAGGCACGCGAGCTGCGCCGCCTCCGCCTCGAGGATCTGCTCGCACGCCTCGGCGTCGTTCCACGGGAGGACGACGGTGTGCTTGAGCACGGCGGGCGGGATCCCCGCCGACCAGGCGAGCGATTTCGGGCGCCTGCGGTTGCCGCCCGCCTTCGCGTCGCCGCTCACGCTCACCATCACCCAGTCGTGGGTGCCGTGGTACGCGCCCTCGAACTTCGCGATCTTCTGCCGGCCGGTGAACGCGCGCGCGAGCCGCACGGCGTTCATCGTCGCCTCGGTGCCCGAGTTCGTGAAGCGCACGCTCTCCACCGACGGCACGCGCCGTTTCAGGAGCTCGGCCAGCCGCACCTCGTGCTCGGTCGGCCCCGGGAACGACAGCCCGTGCTCGGCCGTCTGCTGGACGGCCTTCACGACGTCGGGCGGCGCGTGGCCGAGGATCAGGCTCGTGTAGTTGCCGTTGAAGTCGAGCCGATCGATCCCGTCGGCGTCCCAGATGTGGGCGCCCTGCCCGCGCTGGACGTAGAACGGGTACGGGTCGAAGAAGGTCGTCGTGCGGCTGTTGCCGCCCGGCATCACCGCCAGCGCCTCCTCGTGCAGGGCGCGCGAGCGGCCCGTCTTCGCGGTGTACTCGGTGAGCTCTTTGTCCACGCTCATGCGATCTCCTCTGTCGGCAGCGCGTCGAGCACTGCGTCCGACTCCCGAAGCAGCCGGTGAGCCTCGTCCACCGCGACCGCGCGAAACCGGAGCGGCCGGCCGGGCTTCACCTGCCCGAGGCGTCCGATGTCGAACGAGCACACGGTGGCGATCTTGGTGTAGCCGCCCGTGGATTGCCGGTCCACGAGCAGCACGATCGGCTGGCCGTCGCCCGGCACCTGGATCGAGCCGAGCGCGATGCCGTCCGAGACGATGTCGTGGCCGCGCGTGTGCGTGATGCGCGGGCCGTGGAGGCGCGCGCCCATGCGGTCGGACTGCTGCGTCATCTCGTACGCCGAGCCGAGAAACGTCCGGATCCCCTCCTCGGTGAAGCGGTCCGCTTGCGGCCCCAGGACGACGCGTACGATCGTCTCCGTCTCACCGCCGACCGACGGCGGCGTCGCGAGCGCGCGCAGCGCGGGCAGCGGGCCATCGAGCACGTTCAGGACGTCGCCCTGGCGCAGCGCGCGTCCCGCCAGGCCGCCCAGGCGCCCTCGCACGTACGTCGAGCGCGACCCGAGGACCAGCGGCACGTCGAGCCCGCCGGAGAACGCGATGTAGCTGAGCACCCCCGCCCTCGGGGCCCCGACACGGACCTGGTCGCCCGCGCGGAGCACGATCGTCGTCCAGCGTGGCGCCGGTTCGCCGTTCACCGTCATGGGCGCCGCCGCGCCCGTGACGGCGATCGCGCACGCCCGATCCACCTGGAAGCGCGGCCCCATGTACGTGCACTCGAGACCTGCCGCCGTGTCATCGTTGCCGACGAGACGGTTGGCCAGCAGGAACGACTCGCGGTCCACGGGACCGGAAGGCGGGATGCCGTACCGGAGGTGGCCGGTGCGGCCGAGATCTTGCACCGTGGTGAGCGGCCCGGCGTCGAGGACGCGGACCGTCACGTGATCACCGGCGTGGAGGTCCGCGCCTCGACCTGCGCCGCGACGCGGTCGTACTCGGCGCGGTCGATGGGGCGGAAGCTCACGCGGTCGCCCGGGTGCAGCAGGATGGGATCGGGCGCCTCGGGGTCGTAGAGGCGGAGCGGCGTCTTGCCGAGAATCCAGTAGCCGCCCGGGCTGTCCACGGAGTAGATGCAGCACTGGATGCCGCCGATGCCGACGCTCTGGGCCGGCACCTTCGTGCGCGGCGTCTCGAGGCGCGGC